>JAPJPH010000031.1:7082-9008 GCA_030825745.1 Anaerococcus sp. | reverse complement strand
GTTTATAATAGGTCTTTCAAAAAAGACGGTTATTTAGGTATTATTAGGAAAGGATTTGTAATTTTTATATTTACCATAGGTAGTATATCTCTTTTAGCTTACGGTATTCTTATCATGGGTGAGAATCATATAAAGGGAATTATAGGGCTAGCCTTAGGTATATTTGTTAGTATTTATTTTATCCATATTATTAAAAGATATATTAGTAATAAGTGATTTTAAAAATTTAAATAATAAGCAAGTAGATCTAAGTGTTTTTATATAGTTAATAATACTAAGATCTATTTTTGTGCGCTATTAGTGTAGGGTAAACCCTTGCGCAAATTTATTTTTTCTTGTATCTTATTTTGTGAGGATATGAAATTTTTATTATATTTATAGAACTAACTTATAGAGGTGAATAATGACAAAATTTTGGAATTACGATCAAGAGGCTGTAAAGCTTTCTTTAGAATGGGCCAAGGAGAGAACTGTTTCAGGATCTGATCCTAAAAGTACTGCCCTATCAGCAGAAAAATTAACAGAGGCAGTCGGAGATACCATTACAGATGAGGGCTTGGGTGCCAAAAAGGCCCTAGATGTTTTTAAAATCCTAAATAAGGCCACTCGCTCAGCCGATGATCCTATGAACTTTGCCTACATACCATGCGCTCCAACTAAGGCTGCAGTTGCCTTTGATGAGGTAGTATCAGCTGCCAATGTTTTTGGAGGTATATGGGAAGGAGGAGCTGGAGCTATTTATGCAGAAAATCAGGTTATAGACTGGATGAAATCCTATTTAAGCTGGCCAAAGGAAGCTATAGGAACCTTTGTTTCTGGTGGTACACATGGGAATTTATCAGCCCTAGCCTGTGCCAGAGACCATGCCAAAAGTAAATGGATAAAAGAAGGGCTTTATAAAAATGGTAGACCTGAGGATGGCTTTAAATTGATCATTTCAAAGGATACCCACTCTTCTGTTAAAACCATAGCCAAAGTTTTAGATGTTGATATACTAATAGCTGATACGGATGAAAATGGAAGAATGACTGGATCTAGTATAAAAGATCTAATAAAGGAAAATGAAGGGATATTTGCAGTAGTTGCTACAACTGGAACTACCAATACCGGGGTTATAGATGATTTAAAATCTATTTCTAAGGTATGTAAAAAAGAAGACATATGGCTTCATATAGACGGGGCTTATGGGGGAGCAGGTTTAATAGCTCCTTCAGTTAGACATTTGTATGAGGGGATAGAGGATGCGGACTCATTTATAGTAGATCCTCATAAGTGGCTATTTGCTCCTTATGATTGTTGCATGCTAATTTATAAGAGCCCACAAAATGTTTACTCAACCTTCTCCCAACATGCTGAGTATTTAGATGGGGTAGACCATAGTGAGACTAACCCTTCGGATATGGCCATTCACTTATCTAGGAGAACCAGGGGACTTCCTTTATGGTATTCTTTAGTAACCTATGGAAGTGATAAGTATAGCCAAGCAGTAGAAATATGTATTAGTAATGCCAAAAAATGTGCTGAGGTTATAAAAAAGACAGAGCACCTAGAGTTAGTTATGGAACCAACCCTATCTATAGTTTGCTTTAAAAGAAAATCATGGGAGTTTGATGATTACAAAAAATGGTCAGATAGCCTAGCCTTATCAGGTAAAATGCTCTGTATCCCATCTAGTATTAACGGAGAAATTATTCTAAGATTAGCCTTTTTAAATCCAAATACCGATATAGACAAGGCTATTGAAATAATAGTTGAAAGTAGCAAGTAAGTCCAATCCCATAAATATCAAAGAAAGCTTATCTTATTAAATAATTCACCCTTTTAGGGTGGATTTTTAATTGATAAATTACTTTGATAAATATCTTTTTGTTAATAAATTAGTGATGCATAAGATAAAACTTATTGATTTTATAAATAAAGTTTAAT
>JAPJPH010000031.1:0-7072 GCA_030825745.1 Anaerococcus sp. | reverse complement strand
TAACGTTTGTTTTATATTAATAATAAGTTTATACTTATTAAATTTTTAAAGGAGTTATTATGACAGAATTTAGATTAGAGCATGATGGTATTGGTGAAATCAATGTTGATAAGGATGCTTATTATGGTGCGAATTCTCTAAGGGCTAAAGAAAATTTCCAAATCACTGGCTATAAGGCAGATGAGAAATTTATAGATGCTATGATAGAGGTTAAAAAAGCCTGTGCCATAGAAAATGAAAAGGTTGGTCTAATTTCTAGCGAAAAAAAAGAAGCCATAGAAAAAGCTTGTGAGTTGATGTTGGGTGGATCATTTGTTGAAAATATAATAGTAGATCCTATCCAAGGTGGGGCTGGTACTTCATTTAACATGAATATAAATGAGGTTTTAGCAAATATATCAAATGTATCTTTGGGTGGAAAATTAGGGGAATATGACCGAGTTCATCCTAATGATGATGTAAATAAAGGTCAATCTACTAATGATGTTATACCAACATCTGGTAAAATTGCTTTAGTTAGATATTTTATAGAACTAAAGGAAGAAACTGAAAAATTAATAGAGTCTTTGGAAAAGAAAGCAGATGAGTATAGGGATGTTATAAAAATGGGTCGTACCCAACTTCAAGATGCTATTCCAGTTAGCCTAGGCCAAGAGTTTAAGGCATATGCTAACGCTATAAAAAGAGACTTAAAAAGATTTGATCTTGCCATAGAGGCCCTATCATCTGTAAATATGGGAGCTACTGCTATAGGAACTGGATTAAATGCAGATATAAACTATGTAAATGAGATAGTAGATGTTCTAAGCGAGGTAACAGGATTAAATTTAAAACAAAATGAAGATTTAATAGATGGAACCCAAAACCTAGATTCTTTCCTATTTGCATCTAGTATTTTAAAGACATTTGCAGCTAGCCTATCAAAAATATCAAATGACCTTAGACTAATGTCATCAGGACCACAAGCAGGTATTGGAGATATCAAACTACCAGCTAGACAAGCAGGTTCTTCTATAATGCCTGGTAAGGTAAACCCAGTCATACCAGAAGTAGTTAACCAAGTTGCATTTTCTGTTATAGGAAATGATGTAACAGTTGCTATGGCTGTTGAAGCAGGTCAATTAGAGCTAAATGCCTTTGAGCCAGTAATTTTTTATAAGATGTTTGAATCTTTAAAAACTCTAAAAGCTGCTATAAATACCCTTAGAATAAATTGTATAGATGGTATTACAGTTGATAAGGCAAAATTAGAAAAAGAAGTTGAGGAAAATATAGGCTTAGTAACAGCTATAGCTCCACACATAGGCTATCAAATGTGCTCAAACATTGCTCACCAGGCCCAAGATACTGGCAAGACAGTAAGAGAGCTAGTATTAGAGAAAAATTTATTGACAGAAGAGGAGCTAAATAGGATTTTAAACTTCAAAGAAATGACAACTCCTGGTATAATAGATGAAGAGAATCTAATTAAAGGGGTGAATCATGAAAGAAGAAACAAAAATTAAAAAAATGAGTGCCACCAAGAAAATACTATATTCCATGCTAATAGGTTTAGTGGTAGGTCTAATTCTCCACTATGCCTTACCAGATGGTTACATAAAGCAAACGGTTTTAATAGATGGATTATTTTATTTACTAGGTCAAGGTTTTGTTAGATTATTACAAATGCTTGTAGTGCCACTTGTATTTTTCTCAATTACAACTGGTGTTATGCAAATGAAAGATGTTTCCCAATTTGGTAGGGTTGCAGTTAGAACCTTAATAATATATCTAATTACAACTGCTGTTGGTATTGTTTTAGCATTTTTGATGTCATCATTATTTAAACAAGGCATCGGAATGAGTCTATCAGGTATGAGTAAACCTGAAATAAATACAGAAGCTGCCCCAACAATGATAGAAACCATTGTAAACATTATCCCTAAAAACCCTATTGCATCATTAGCTAATGGTGAGATGCTTCAAATTATATTCTGGGCATTTTTGACAGGAATAGTTTGTGGTAAAGCAGGCGAGAGTCTAAAACCTATAATTTCTATTGTAGAAAGTGGAAATGACTTTATGATGAAGGTTACTGCCTTGATAATGAAAGTAGCTCCTTATGGTGTTTTTGCTCTTATAGCTAGAACATTTACAGATGTAGGACTTGGTATAGTAGGCCCACTTTTAAAATTCCTAGGGGCAGTGCTTGTAGCTATGATTTTATTAGTAGTAATTATATACCTACCACTAATAGTAAGTAGTTCAAAGACTGGACCTAAGCAATTTTTCAAAAAAGTTTTACCAGTATATACCTTTGCTTTTTCATCAGCAAGCTCAAATGCAACTATTCCTCTAACCCTATCATCATGTGATGCACTGGGAGTTCCTCGTGAGATATCATCATTTACCATCCCACTAGGAGCAACTATAAATATGAATGGAACGGCTATATATCAAGGTTGTGCAGTTATATTTATAGCTAATGCCTTTGGAATAGAACTAACTACAGCAAACCTAGTTACTGTTGTATTAACAGCCGTTTTATCATCAATTGGTACAGCAGGAGTTCCAGGATCTGGAATGATCATGTTATCTATGGTACTAACTTCTGTAGGATTACCTGTAGAGGGTGTTTCACTAATCATGAGTGTTGAAAGAATCGTAGATATGTTTAGAACAGCTTTAAATGTAACAGGAGATGTTGTTGCTACATTTATTAGTGCAAACCAAGAAAATCTATTAGATAAAGAAAGATATTTATCAGATGAAATACCAGCAATGGAAGGTGTAGAGATATAAGAAAATTATGAAAGACTTTTTTGTAGTTTTAGGTGGCATGGGTACTCTTGCCACCTGTAACTTTTTAAATGACATGAATAAAATTTATAAGCCTGATTCTGACCAGGAGTATCTAAACTACTTGGTGTTTAACCATGCAGCTATTCCTGATAGAACCAAGTATATCTTAGGTGAAAGTGATGAAAATCCACTGGATTATCTAGCCTGTGATATAAAACAAGCTGATCAACTAGGCCCTGATTTTTATGTAATAACCTGTAATACTGCTCATTTTTTCTATAATGAGCTTGCTAAACTTACCAAGGTTCCTATTATAAATATGATAGAGCTATTAGAAGATAGCCTAAAAAGCTTGGATAAACCTTCTAAGATATCCCTATTTGCAACAGAGGGAACCATAAAAAGTGGACTTTTTGAAAAGGTTGTTAGGGATAGTGGACATACTTTATTAGAGAACCCTAGAAATATCCAAGATAAGATAAATTCTTGCTTATATGAGGATGTCAAACAAAGGGGTGTGGCTGATTTTGATAAATACCACCAAACCTTAAATGACCTATATGATAATGGGGCAGATCTAGTAGTTCTAGCCTGTACTGAAGCCTCTTATATCAATAGCCTAGATACTGATAGGTCATATCCTTTACTTGATACAGAAAAATTACTAGTTAAAGAGAGTATAAGAAGAGCCCTCTCCTTTAGAAATAGTAAATAGGAGTTTTAATTGTCACACACTGATTATGAGTATATATCAGCTATCCTAGAAAATGGTAGTATAACTGATGCTAGCAAAAAACTTTTTATATCCCAATCTGCCCTTAGCCAATATATTAAAAGGAAAGAGCATAATTTGGGTATTGAAATTTTTGATAGAGATTTTTCTCCACTTAAGCTAACTGAGGCAGGAGAGATTTTTTATAAGTCGCTTTTAGATATCATGGCCATAGAAGAAGATGCCAAAAATCAAATTGCAGATATAAATAATCTAAAGAGGGGACAAATAATAATTGGGGCGACTGATTACTTATCCTATTACCTACTATCCAAAGTCCTTAGAAAGTTTAATCTAGCCCATCCAGGAATAGACATAAAACTTTTAGAAGGTAAGACTAGAGACTTAAATATAGCTGCCTTTGAAGGAGAGTGTGACTTTTCCATAAGCTATGACCAGGCTAGTAAGCTAGAGCTAACAAATATTAGGCTTTTTGAAGAAGAAGTATATGTTGCCTTAGCAGTTGATAATCCTATTTTAAAAAAAGAAAATATAAGCTATCCCCAAAAATCAATCCCAACTATTGATGCCAAAGCCTTGAGTGGGCAAAAAATTGTTGGTATGAAAAAGGGACAAAACTTAAGGGCGATTTTTGCTCAACTAGATAAGTATACACAAAACACCCTAGTCCATATCCTAGATACTGATAGTATGTACCTAGCCCTAAAATTTGTTGCAGAGGGTCTTGGTATAACTATAGTTCCAGCTGGGATGGCCCTAGATAATAAATTAGAATGTGTTTTTGTAAAAACAGAGCCTGCCCTTAGCAAAAGAGAAATAATGATTCATTATAATTCAACAAGAAAAGTAAAAAAATCTGCACAAATTCTAATAAGAATGTTAGAAGAGTATGTTAGAGATAACTTCTAAGAGAGGTAAAAAAATGAATTATAGACAAGAAAAAGATTCAATAGGGATAATAAATGTTCCAGAAACAGCCATGTGGGGAGCTCAAACCCAGAGGTCACTGGAAAATTTCCCTAAAGATGTCGAAACCATGCCAAAATCGTTGATAAAAGCCCAGGTTCTATTAAAAAAAGCCTGTGCCTTGGCTAACTTTGATAGGTCTATCCTAGATGAGAAAAGAAAAGACCTAATAGTTGAAGCAGCAGATGAAATTTTATCTGGAAAATATGAGGACCAGTTTCCTCTAAGTATATGGCAAACAGGATCTGGCACCCAAACCAATATGAATACCAATGAGGTTATAAGCCATATAGCCAATAAAATATGTGGAGAAAATATAATCCATCCAAATGACCATGTAAATATGAGTCAATCTTCAAATGATACCTTCCCAACATCTATGCATGTTAGTACATCTATAAATCTAGTGGAAAAGTTATTTCCTGCCATAGAAAAATTTATAGACCAGCTAAAAGTTTTAGAAAAAGAAAATGGAGATATCATAAAAGTCGGCAGAACCCATCTTCAAGATGCAACCCCCCTTAGACTATCCCAAGAAATTTCTGGGCGGAGGGTTATGGTTGAAAGAGACTATGAGGCCATAAAAGATCTAGCAAAAAATCTACACTATCTAGCCATAGGTGGTACTGCAGTGGGAACTGGAATAAATACTCCTGAGGGATTTGGAGATGATGTAGCTAGTAAACTAGAAGATTTAACTGGAATTGATTTTTCATCAGATCCTAATAAATTCTATCAACTATCATCAAAGTCAGCTATAGTTATAGTCCATTCTGCTATAAAAACCCTAGCAACAGACCTATACAAAATTGCATCTGATATAAGATTTTCATCATGTGGCCCTAGATGCGGGATAGGAGAGCTAGAAATACCAGCTAATGAACCAGGCTCATCAATTATGCCAGGTAAGGTAAATCCAACCCAGGTAGAATCAATGACGATGATTTGTATTCAAGTTATGGCCAACGACTTTGCCATCAGTATGGCAAATACCCAAGGTCAAATGCAACTAAATGTTTATATGCCACTAATGATATATAATATGGACCAATCCATAACTTTATTATCTAAGTCCATGAATTGTTTTAGAGAAAAACTATTACAAGGACTTCTTGCTAATAAAACTAACATTGAAAAAAACCTAAATAACTCTTTAATGCTAGTTACCAAACTATCTCCTCACATAGGTTATGACAAGGCATCAGAAATAGCTAAAAATGCCCACAAGAAAAATCTAACTCTAAAAGAATCTACCCTAGAGTTAGGATATCTAAGTGAAGAAGATTTTGATAAAATTATGAAAATAGAAGAAATGGTATAGGAGGAATATATGGAAAATCTAAAAGAAAGAGCACTTAAATTACACGAACAATTAGAAGGAAAGATTTCAACTGAACTAAAAACTAAACTAGAAACCAAGGAAGACCTATCCCTAGTTTATTCTCCAGGAGTTGCAGAACCTTGTATAAAAATTTCTGAAAATAAGGAAGATGTATATAAATATACTGGCAAGGCAAATACAATTGCTGTTATTTCAAATGGTACAGCAGTGCTAGGCCTAGGAGATATAGGAGCTGAAGCAGCCCTACCAGTTATGGAGGGTAAATGTTGTCTATTTAAACAATTTGGTGGCCTAAATGCTATACCTCTAGTAATAAATACCAAAGATGTTGATGAGATAATTAACTTTGTAAAACTAGTATCACCTGGTTTAGGTGGAGTTAACCTAGAAGATATAAAAGCTCCAGAATGTATAGAAATAGAAACAAGACTAAAAGAAGAACTAGATATCCCAGTTTTCCATGATGATCAACATGGTACAGCTATAGTAACAACAGCTGCCCTAATAAACTCCCTAAAACTAGTTGGTAAAAAAGCAGAAGAGTGTAATGTTGTTATATCAGGGGTTGGAGCTGCAGGTTCATCTATAATTAAAATGCTCCTAGACCTAGGAATTTCAAATATATATGCCTTTAACTCTAAGGGTTGTTTAAATGCTAACAACAAAGACACTTACAAGAATGATCTTTACAAGAGTTTGTCTGAAATAACAAATAAAGATAGGGAAGATATAAGTTTAGAAGAAGCTATGAAAAAAGCTGATATATTTATAGGAGTAAGTGTACCAAACAAAATAAATAAGGAAATGGTTAAGTCAATGAGAAAAGATCCAATTATCTTTGCTATGGCTAACCCAAACCCAGAAATTGACTATGATGAAGCTAAAGAAGCTGGAGCTAGAGTTGTAGGTACTGGAAGAAGTGATTATCCTAACCAAGTAAATAACGTCCTAGCCTTCCCTGGCCTATTTAAGGGTGCCTTAGATGTTCACTCTAAGAAAATATCAGAACCAATGAAAATAGCAGCAGCTAGGGCAATAGCATCTTTAGTATCTGATGAAGAATTAAAAGATGACTATGTAATTCCATCTCCATTTGATAAGAGAGTTGCAGAAGTTGTAGCAGAAGCTGTAGGTAAACAAGCCAAAGAAGAAGGACTTACTAGATTATAAAATAAATTTTGACCATAAGCTAAACCTGAACTGACCCCCAAAAGTTAGACCTAAAAAACTAACTTAAGGAGGTCAGTTTT
>JAPJPH010000030.1 GCA_030825745.1 Anaerococcus sp. | reverse complement strand
CACTAATACTTTATTTATTGGTTGGATTTTTAATTTATTATTTTCCCTTATTTTTATTTTGGGATGCTAAAATTTTTTTCAGGTAGGCACCTGTGTAGGAGTTTTTATTATTTGCTACCATTTCTGGGCTTCCTTCTGCAACCAGTCTACCTCCTCCATCTCCTCCCTCAGGGCCTAGGTCTATGATGTAATCTGATACTTTGATTATATCTAGGTTATGTTCTATTACTACTACGGTATTATTGTTATCTACTAGCTTGTTTAGGACTTGTATTAGTTTGTGGACATCTGCCATATGAAGTCCCGTGGTTGGTTCATCTAGGATGTAGAGAGTTTTCCCTGTAGACACCTTTGCTAACTCTGTTGCAAGTTTTATCCTTTGAGCTTCTCCTCCTGATAGTTCAGTTGATGGCTGGCCTATTTTTATATAACCTAGCCCTACATCATAGAGGGTCTTAAGTTTTCTTACTATAGGTGGGTGGTTTTCAAAAAATTCTATCCCCTCTTCTACTGTCATATCAAGGACATCAGATATATCCTTGCCCTTATACTTTACTTCTAGGGTTTCTCTGTTATATCTTTTTCCATGGCATACTTCACATGGTACATAGACATCTGGCAAAAACATCATATCAACTTTTATGGTCCCATCACCCTTGCAGGCCTCACACCTACCTCCTTTGACGTTGAAAGAAAATCTTCCCTTGTCATAACCTTTTAGCTTGGCCTCGTTGGTCATGGCAAATACATCTCTGATTGCATCAAAGACCTTGGTATAGGTTGCAGGGTTAGACCTTGGAGTTCTGCCTATTGGAGATTGGTCTATATCTATAACCTTATCAAATTTTTCTAAACCCTTTATTTCTTTAAATTTACCAGGTCTTATCCTAGATTTGTTTATAACTTTGTTGGCTTGTTTGAAAAATATTTCATTTATTAATGAGGATTTGCCTGATCCTGATACTCCTGTTACTGATGTTAGGACTCCTACAGGGATATTGACATTAATATTTTTAAGGTTGTTTTGGCTAGCTCCTTTTATTTTAACAAAATCACTTGCTTTTCTTCTAGTTTCAGGGATAGGGATTATTTCTCTACCTGATAGGTAGTCACCGGTAATTGATTTTTTCTCTTTTATGATATCTTCTAGGCTGCCCTTGGCTACAACTTCACCTCCATGGACACCCGCCTTAGGACCTATGTCTACTATATAGTCAGCTTCTCTCATGGTGTCTTCGTCATGTTCTACTATGATTAGGGTATTTCCTATATCAGTTAGGTTTCTGAGGGATTTTATTAGTTTGTCATTATCTCTTTGGTGTAAGCCTATGGATGGCTCATCTAGAACATAGCAAACTCCAACTAGGCCTGATCCAATTTGGGTAGCTAGCCTAATTCTCTGGCTTTCTCCTCCAGAAAGGGTGGAGGCTGCCCTATTTAGGGTTAGATAGCCTAGGCCTACATCATATAAGAATGATAGTCTAGCCTTGATTTCTTTTATGATAAGTTCTGCTATTTGCTCTTTCATTTCAGATAAGACCAGATTATCAAAAAATTCTATGGATTTTTCTACTGATAGGCTGGTTAGCTCTGATATATTTTTATCTGCTACTTTTATAGATAATATTTCAGGTTTTAGTCTATCTCCATGACAGGTATCACATTCTATCTCACTCATATATTCCCTAAATCTCTGTTTTTGGGAGGCGGAGTTGGTTCTTTCATACCTATCATAGAGGTTTTTGATAGCTCCTTCAAAGGGCCCTGTGTATTTTTTTCTGCCTGAGAAATGACTATCAAAGATAAAGGAAAGGTCATAGGATGTACCTTTCATGATGTCATCTATCATTTTTTTGGGAGCATTTTTTATTGGCTCATCTAATGAAAATTTATGGTGCTTGGCTATGGCCCTTATTACTTCATAGTAGTAGGATCCCTTGGCTGAGCCACTATAGGCATCTACTGCCCCTTGATTTATAGATAAGTTTTTATCTGGTAGTACTAGGTCTGGGTCTATTTGTAGGTGAAAGCCTAGGCCGTTACAGTCAGGACACATTCCTAGGGGAGCATTGAAGGAGAACATATTAGGTGTGATTTCTGGTAGACTTATGTGACCTTCTGGACAGGCTAGCTTTGATGAAAGGAGGATAGGCTCTTCTCCTATTACATCTATTAGGACAGTTCCATCTGCTAGGTTTAGGGCAGTTTCTATGGAGTCTGTTAGCCTTGAGTCTATACCTTCTTTTATGATAATCCTATCTACTATTACTGATATATCATGTTTTTTATTTTTATCTAAGTCAATATCTTCTTCTAGGTCAAAATGGTCCCCATCTATCATAACTCTTACATAACCATCTTTTCTTATGTTATCTAGGGCTTTTTTGTGGCTGCCTTTTTTTGCTTTTATGACTGGGGCTAGGATTTGAATTTTGGTTCTCTCTTCTAATTCTTTTATCCTATCTACCATTTGATCTATGGACTGGGCTGTAATTGGCTTACCACAAACTGGGCAGTAGGCATCTGCTATCCTAGCATATAATAATCTGTAGTAATCATATATTTCTGTTACTGTTGCCACAGTTGACCTTGGGTTTCTGTTGGTTGTTTTTTGATCAATAGATATGGATGGGGATAGGCCTTCTATGGAGTCTACATCCGGCTTATCAATATTTCCTAAAAATTGTCTAGCATAGGATGATAGACTCTCTACATACCTTCTTTGACCTTCTGCATATATTGTATCAAAGGCTAGGGTAGATTTACCTGAGCCTGATAGACCAGTGAAAACTATCATCTTATCCCTAGGTAGGGTTAGGTCTATATTTTTCAGGTTATTGGTTCTAGCCCCCTTTATTTTTATATCATGTTCGCTCACTTAATCACTCCTTGAAAGTTTTCTTTCATATTTTTTATTTGATCACGGAGGTTAGCAGCTCTTTCAAAGTCTAGTTCTTCTGCTGCCTTATACATTTCACTTTCCATATTTATTAGGATTTGATCTATTTCATCCTTGTTTATTTCTTGGATTTGATCATCTTCTTCCATCTTGGTTACTTGGATTATCTCTCCTATATTTTTCTTGATGGTGGTTGGAGTTATACCATGCTCTTTGTTAAAGTCTTCTTGGATAGACCTACGACGACTTGTCTCATCCATTGCCTTTTTCATAGATCCTGTTATCCTATCAGCATACATGATGACCCTACCATTGCTATTTCTAGCTGCCCTTCCTATAGTCTGGATAAGGGAGGTCTCTGAACGAAGGAAGCCTTCCTTGTCAGCATCTAGGATGGCAATGAGTGAAACTTCTGGTATATCTAGTCCCTCACGCAAGAGGTTAATTCCTACTAGGACATCAAATTTTCCTAGTCTAAGATCTCTGATTATCTCGCTTCTTTCTATGGTTTTTATATCTGAATGCAGGTATTTAACTTTTATAGATAAACCTTCTAGGTAGGTGGTTAGATCTTCTGCCATTTTTTTTGTTAAGGTTGTTATTAGAACCCTTTCTTTATTTTCTATGGTTTTTCCAATTTCTTGTATCAAATCGTCTATTTGGTTTTTGATAGGTCTAACTTCAACTATAGGATCTAGTAATCCTGTTGGTCTAATTATTTGATCTACCATTTTACCTCCAGTTTTTTCTTTTTCATAAGGACCTGGAGTTGCTGATACGTATATAGTCTGGTTTATGAGATCTTCAAATTCGTTAAATTTAAGAGGTCTATTATCTAGGGCTGATGGGAGTCTAAACCCATAGTTTACTAGGTTTTCTTTACGGGACCTATCTCCAGCATACATGCCTCCAACCTGGGGGATGGATACGTGGGACTCATCTACCATTAGGATAAAGTCATCTGGGAAATAGTCAATTAGGGTGTAGGGCCTAGATCCTGGCTCTCTTTGACTAAGGTGTCTAGAATAATTTTCTATGCCTGAGCAAAATCCTATCTCTTCTAGCATTTCTATATCATAATTAGTTCTCTGTTCTAGTCTTTGGGCCTCTAGGAGTTTGTTTTCATCATTTAGCTCAGCTAATCTTTCTTTTAACTCTTCTTTTATAGTAACTATGGCCCTTTCAGTTTTCTCACTTGTTGTTGCATAGTGACTGGCAGGATAGATATAGCCATGGCTTAGTTTTGATAAGACTCTGCCAGTTAGGGAGTCAAATTCAGAGATAGTCTCTATTTCATCACCAAAAAATTCTAAACGGATGGCCTTTTGGTCAAAGCCTGCTGGGAATATATCTAGGATATCGCCACGCCTTCTAAAGGTTCCTCTATCAAAGTCTATGTCATTTCTAACATATTGAATATCTATTAATTTCCTCATGACATCTTCTGGGCTGATTTCTTGGCCTGGCCTGAGGGAAACTACTAGCTTTTTATAATCAATAGGATCTCCCAGACCATATATACAAGAAACACTAGCTACTATAATTACATCACGTCTTTCAAATAAGGCCATGGTTGCAGAGTGGCGCATCTTGTCTATCTCATCATTTATAGAAGAATCCTTAGCTATATAGGTATCAGTAGCTGCCACATAGGCCTCTGGTTGGTAGTAGTCATAGTAGGATACAAAGTATTCGACAGCGTTATTTGGAAAAAACTCCTTAAACTCTGTAAATAACTGATAGGCTAGGGTTTTGTTATGGGCTAGGACTAGGGTTGGCCTATCAACTTTTTGGATTATATTTGCCATGGTAAAGGTCTTTCCAGATCCTGTTACCCCACGTAGTATTTGATGTTTTTCTCCTTTTAAGATACCATCAGCTAGAGTTTTTATGGCCTCAGGCTGGTCTCCCTTGGGTAAATATTCAGAATTTAGTTCAAATTTCATATAACTTCCTATCTATATAATAAGGATTATTATCCTTTAATTTAATCAATCGTATGATAAATATACGATTTTTGCCCAAAAATTCAATGACTTTGGTTAGTTCAAGAAAGCATCACCCAGCTATAGTATAATGAATTAGTAAATAAAAATAGCAAAGGATGTATTATGGATAATTTTATTTTAAAGGGTGATATTTGCTATAGCTTAACTAAGGATAAGCTATTTAGTAAAAAAGATGCCTATATAATCGTGGATGATGGAAAAAGTTTGGGTGTTTTTGATCAAATTGATGAAAAATATAAGGACTATGAACTTTTAGATTATAGTGGTAAGCTCATCATTCCAGGACTAGTAGATATCCACCTTCATGCCCCACAAAATGAGTTTAAGGGAGCTGGGATTGACCTAACCCTACTTGACTGGTTAAATACTTATACTTTTCCTGTAGAAAGTAAGTATAAGGATATCAGCTATGCTAGAGAAAAATACAGGGATTTTATAGATGAGCTTAAAAAATCTCCATCTACTAGGTTTGTTATCTTTGGATCAATTGATTATAAGTCAACTTTGATTTTATCGGAATTGATGGAAGAATCTAAGCTAGTATCCTATATAGGCAAGGTTAATATGGATAGAAACTCCCCTGACTTTTATATAGAAGATAGCACAGAAAGCCTAGAAGATACAATTAAATTTATAGAAGAAATAAAAGATAGATCCTATAAAAATACCTATCCAATCATAACACCTAGGTTTATTCCAAGTTGTACAGAAAAACTTTTAGATAACCTAGGTAAGCTAGCTAAAAAATATGAGCTAAAAATCCAATCTCACCTTTCAGAAAACAAGTCTGAGATAGCATGGGTCAAAGATCTCATGCCAGAGGCTAAAACCTACGCCCATGCCTATGATAAATATGACCTATTTGGATCAACAAATCCTACTATCATGGCCCATTGTGTTTATTCTAATGATCAAGAAAGGGCTTTAATGAAAGAAAGGGGAGTATTTATAGCCCATTGTCCATCATCTAACATGAACCTAAAAAGTGGGATAGCCCCAGTTAGAACCTACCTACAAGAGGGTCAAAATATAGGATTGGGTACTGACGTTGCTGCAGGTTCTACCCTTTCTATCTTTAGGATAATGACAGATGCTATCCAAAACTCAAAATTATATAATATCTATGTAAATGAGAAAAAAGATCCCCTAAGCCTAGAAGAAGCCTTCTACCTAGCAAGTTTAGGAGGGGGATCATTTTTTGGCAAGGTTGGATCCTTTGACTATGGTTATGAATTTGATGCCCTAGTTATAGATGATAAAAGGTATAACAAGGATGATAATCTAGAAATTACAAGCCGCCTAGAAAAAACTGCCTACCTATCAGAAGATAGAGATATAATCGCAAAATTTGTTAGGGGTAAATCAATCACCCTATAATCTAGCTTATAAATAACAATTTTTAAAAAAGGGTATATAGGTAAATAGAAAGCTTGTTATGCAAAATTATGGAGGTAAGTATGAAAAAAATAATCAATAATCCAGATCAACTAGTTGATCAAATGTTAGATGGCATAGTAAAGGCAAATCCTTGTAAGGTTATTAGGATCGAGGGAACTAATGTTATAGCAAGAAAAGATCTGCCAATAGCTGGTAAGGTTGGACTAATCTCAGGTGGTGGATCAGGTCATGAACCAGCCCATGCAGGCTTTGTTGGAGATGGCATGCTAGATTGTGCTATAGCTGGAGATGTTTTTACCTCACCTACCCCAGACCAAGTATTTGAAGCTATCAAAAAAGCTGATAGTGGTAGTGGAGTATTTATGGTCATAAAAAACTACCAAGGCGATGTAATGAACTTTGAAATGGCCAAGGAAATGGCTGAGATGGAAGATATCAAGGTTGATTATGTAATAGTAGCAGATGATATAGCAGTAAGTAAGAAAGAAGATAGACGTGGAGTGGCAGGTACTATATTCTTCCACAAAATCCTAGGAGCCATGGCTAAGAATGGAGCTAGCCTAGAAGATTTAAAACAAGCAGCTGATGACCTAAAAGAAGATATCAGATCTATAGGTATGGCTACAAAACCATGTACAAACCCATCTGATGGCAAGGAAAGCTTTAGCCTATCAGATAATGAATTAGAAATGGGTATTGGTATCCACGGAGAAGAGGGCATCCAAAAAGAAGAGATGAAATCTGCCGATGAAATCACAAAAGAAATGATCGATAGACTATTAGAAGAAATAGGAACTGATGGTGCTAGCTATGCTCTAATGGTAAATGGTATGGGTCAAACCCCTGAAATGGAACTTTTTGTAGTAAATAACTCAGCCAGTGATTATCTAAAAGAAAAAAATGTAAATATAGTAAGGACTTATGTAGGAAATTATATGACCAGTATGGACATGGCAGGATTTTCTCTAAGCCTATTAAAAGTAAATGATCAAAGACTTAAACATCTAGATATGGATGTAGATATAGTAAGGAAGTAAGATGCAAATTAAAGAAGTAAAAGATAGACTAATAAAAGCAGCAGATGAAATTATAGCCAATAAAGACTACCTAACAGACTTAGATAGGTCTATTGGTGATGCCGACCATGGAGTTAACATGGCCAAGGGCTTTACAAATGTAAAAGAAGTCCTAGATAGTGATTTTGATGATTACAAAACCTTGTTTAACAAGGTAGCTATGACCCTCCTATCCAAGGTTGGAGGAGCAAGTGGTCCCTTATATGGATCATTTTTCATGGCCTTTGCAAAGGCTATGGATGGAAAAGATGACTTAGATAGAGATAGTTTAAATGATGCCTTTAGCCAAGGTGTTGAGGGTGTTATAAAAAGAGGAAAAGCAAATCTATTAGATAAAACTATGGTAGATGTACTAAAACCGGTAGCTGATGGATTAAATGATGGCAAGTCATTTAAAGAAATTATTGAAATTTCAAAAGAGAAAATGGAAGCTACCAAAGAATATAAAGCAAATAAGGGTAGGGCTTCATATGTTGGAGATAGGTCAATCGGCCATATAGACCCTGGTGCTGCAAGTTCTAATATCATAATAAAAGAAGTTTTTGGAGGATTGGATGATTAATATACTAATAGCTAGTCACAGCAAGGATTTGGCTAGAGGACTAAAAGACTTAGTTTCTCAGATGGCTTCTGATATAAATATAGAATATTCAGGTGGAAGTGAGGATGGAGAGTTAGGTTCTAACTTCCAAGAGATAAATGAAAAAATGAATAGCCTAGCAGAAGATGGGCTAGTAGTATTTTTTGACCTAGGTTCATCCATGATGAATGTTCAGACTGCCTATGATATGCTAGATGATGATTTAAAAGAAAAAGTCATCTTAGCTGGAAGCCCTTTAGTAGAATCAGCTGTAGAAATTTCAGTTATGATTAATGAAAAAACCAAACTTTCAGATATAAAACAGATGCTAGAAAATTATTCTATGAACAAACTAGCATAGAAAAATCCCTCAAATCATTAAGATTTGAGGGATCTATTTTTACCTAAAATTTAAAATCAAAATACTCTTCTACCTTTTCTTGAACGATGCCATTTTTTAAATCTTTCAACTTTTCAGCACCTCCTAGAATATCTACTAACTTGAGAGCTAAGTAGTTGGTTATAGCTGCTCCTCTAGCTGTCAAGATATTTTCATCTATTACTAGAATTTGATCATCTACATATTCACCCACATTTTTCATCTGATCTTTCATAGAAGGATGGGAGGTTGCCTTTTTATTTTCAAGCACGCCTGCTTTTTCTAAAACTATGGGACCTGCGCAAATAGCAGCTATTAGTTTTTTATCCCTTTCAAATGCTTTTATAATTTCTATAACCCTAGTATCATCTCTAACAGCTAAAGCACCCTTGGTTCCACCTGGTATATATATCCCATCATAGGCTTTATAGTCTATATCAGCTAAAAGCTTGTCAGCCTTGTAGGATATATTTTGACCAGTTTCTAAATAACGACTATCTTTTATGCTAACTATGTCAACCTTGATATCTACCCTTCTAAGGTAGTCAACTACTGTAAATAATTCTATGGTTTCATTTCCATCTGCCACTACTACCATGATATTTTTCATCTTAGTCATCTCCTTTTAGGATAAATCCTATAACAGCCAAGCCTCCTAGGGTAAGGCCTGTCGTTATTATAGGTAATTTCCTTGAATTTTTTACATTTAGTTTCACTGTTTCTTCTATAGGTCTATTTCTGTAGCGTTCATAGGCCTTAAAATA
>JAPJPH010000029.1 GCA_030825745.1 Anaerococcus sp. | reverse complement strand
CCTTTAGAAGATGAGCAAGAAGAAATATATGATAGGCCAAAGAAAAAGAAAAAGAAAAAAAATAAAAAGGCCCAAAAACCAGAAAATCAAACAAGTAATATTACTGATCAATCAATAATTGAAATACCTGAAACTATAAATGTAAAGTCTTTTGCTGAAAAACTTGGTCAATCTCCAAATTCAGTTATAGGAAAACTAATTGGCCTAGGTATTATGGCATCATTAAACGATCAAATAGACTTTGAACAAGCTGAATTAGTTGCCCTTGATTTTGGGAAAGAAGTTGTTTTAGAAGAAGCTTTTGATGCTATAAAAGAGCAAGGTGTAGATTTAGACTATGAAGATAAAGAAGAAAATCTAATAGCTCGTCCACCAGTTGTTTCAGTTATGGGACACGTAGACCATGGTAAGACATCTATACTTGATAAAATTAGATCAACTCATGTGACAAGGGGAGAAGCAGGTGGTATTACCCAACATATAGGTGCATCTGTTGTTGACTTAGATGGAAGAAAGATTTCATTCTTAGATACCCCAGGCCATGAGGCATTTACAGAAATGAGGATGAGGGGAGCCCAATCAACCGATATAGCAATTTTAGTAGTTGCTGCAGATGATGGGGTTATGCCACAGACAGTAGAAGCTATAAACCATGCTAAGGCTGCAGGTATACCAATAGTAGTTGCTATTAACAAAATAGATAAAGAAAGTGCCGATCTTAATAGGGTTCAACAAGGACTTATGGAATATAACCTAGTACCTGAAGCTTGGGGTGGAGATACAATTATGGTTCCAGTATCTGCTCATACAGGAGAAGGTATAGAAGAGCTTTTAGAAATGGTACTTTTAGTTGCTGAAATGAGAGAATTAAAGGCAAACCCTAATAGAAAAGCTGTAGGTATTATAATAGAAGCTCAACTAGATAAGGCAAAGGGAGCAGTTGCAACAGTTCTTGTACAAAAAGGAACCCTTCACCAAGGAGATTATGTAGTTACAGGTTCTGCCTCAGGTAGAATTAGGGCTATGTTTAACTTCCTAGGGGAAGCAATAGATGAAGCCACTCCTTCAATGCCAGCTCAAATATTAGGATTGTCAGATGTTGCAGAAGCAGGGGATATGATCTATGCAGTAGAAGATGAAAAACTAGCCCGTGATTATGCAAGTAAGGCAGCTGAATTTAAGAGAGAAGAACACCTTAAGGCCAAAGCAAATACAAATCTTGAAGATATGTATTCAGACATCAAAGAAGGCGAGCTAAAAGAATTAAATATAATAGTAAAAACTGATGTAAAGGGTACTGTTGATGCTGTAAGTCAATCATTGATAAAACTATCTAATGAAGAAGTTAAGGTATCAGTAGTAGCTGGAGCTGTAGGGGGTATAAGTGAATCAGATATCCTTCTTGCCCAAGCAAGTAATGCTGTAATTATCGGATTTAATGTTAGACCTACCCAGGGTGCTTTGGAAAGAGCCAAGGATAATAACATAGAAATTAGAACATACTCAATCATATATGAAGCAATAGAAGATGTTCAAAAAGCTATAAATGGTATGCTAGATCCTGAATTTAAGGAAGAAGTATTAGGTAGGGCTGAAGTTCGTGATACCTTTAAAGTACCTAGCGTTGGAACTATAGCAGGTGTTATGGTAACAAATGGATCTGTTCCAAGAAGAGCCAAGGTAAGATTACTTCGTGATAATATAGTTATATTTGATGGAGATATATCATCAATGAAAAGATTTAAAGATGATGCCAAAGAGCTTGCTACAGGCTATGAGGGTGGAATAGGATTAAATAGATTTAATGATATAAAAGTGGGCGATGTGATGGAAGCCTATGAAATAGTTGAAAAGGAAAGATTCTAATGAATAAAAGAAGAACTGAAAGAATCTCATCTGAAGTAAAAAAAGAATTATCAAAAATTCTAAGAGATGACCTTAACGATCCTAGGCTAAATGATGATGTAATGGTATCTATAACAGATGTAGAGGTTACAAATGATCTCTCCTATGCAAATTGTTATATTAGCATACTAGGAGATAATAAGAAAAAAGATGATGTCCTACAAGCTTTAAACCAAGCTAAGGGTGTTATAAAATCTCTGATAGGAGAGAGGATGAGACTTAGATCAATGCCTGAATTTAGATTTAAATTTGATGAATCAATTCAAAGAGGGGCTTACATGGATAAGCTAATAGAAGAAACTATAGCAAAGGATAAAAAAGCTAATGAAAATAGGAAGAATCAGTAATAATCACCTAGAAGAATTTATGAAAATGGTTGATCAGGCAGATACAATTGCAATAGCAAGCCATATAAATCCAGATGGAGATAATCTAGGATCGACCCTTGCCCTTAGAAAAAGCTTAGAGCTATATGGAAAAGATGTTGAAGTCTTAGGACTTGATACAATCGATGACTATTTACTCTTTATGCCGGAGATAGACAAATATAAAAAACCTAGTAGAGACTCATATGATTTATTCATGATCCTAGATGCATCTGAATATAATAGGATTGGTGAATTGACCAAAGTTGCTGATAAATCAACAAATACTTTGGTAATAGACCACCATGTTGGAGGAAAAATTTCAACTGACCTAAATATGATATATGATGATGCCCCTGCAACATGCGAGATAATTTATGAGTTGATAGATAACTTAAAACTTCCTATGGATAAAGATATAGCTAGTTTATTATACACAGGAATTCTAACAGATACAGGTAGGTTTTTATATTCAAATGTTTCAAAAATTACATTTGAAGCAGCTGGAAATTTGATAAATCTAGGAGCAGATACAGAGTATATCCACAAAAACCTATACCAATCAAAACCTATAAAGGTTATGAAATTCCAGACAGAAATCATATCAAAAGCTGAATTTTTTGATAAAAAAGCCTTCGCTGTTATAAGAAAAGAAGACGTAGAAAAATTCGGTGTACAAATGGGTGATGCGGAAACTATTGTAAATATGCTAAGAGACTTAAATGAAGTTGAAGTTTCTATGATAGTAAAAGAATATGATAATAAAGAAAGCAAGATATCCCTAAGAAGTAAAGATGTAGATGTATCTGAGCTTGCAAGAAAGTGTGGCGGTGGTGGCCATATCAGGGCCAGTGGATTTTCAATTTATGACCTAGACCTTGAGCAAGCAATTAATAAATCAAAGGACCTACTAAAACAATTAGATGTATAATGGAATATTAAATATTAACAAAGAAAAAGGAATATCTTCTAGTAAATGCGTCACAATGGTAAGAAAAGCCTTGGAAATGAGAAAAGTTGGACATACAGGAACCCTTGATCTTGAAGCAAGTGGAGTTTTACCAATAGTTTGTGGTAAGGCTACAAGGACCAGCGATTATATGATGGGTAAGGATAAAACATATTATACCGAAATGATTTTTGGCAAAAGATATGATACCCTAGATTTTAGTGGTAAAGTTATTGATACTTCTGATAAAATTATAGACGAATCTGACTTAAAAAAAGTTATACCTGATTTTATAGGTGAAATTGAACAAATTCCGCCCATGTATTCAGCCCTTAAGGTTGATGGTAAAAAGCTCTATGATTTAGCTAGAGAGGGCATAGAAATAGAAAGAAAGAAAAGAAAGGTAAAAGTTTATGATATAAAGCTTTTATCTTTTGATTTTCCTAAGGTCTCTCTAGAAGTAAAATGCTCAAAGGGAACCTATATTAGAACTCTAGTAGATGATATAGGTCAAAGGCTAGGAAGTTTTGCTTATGTAGATAGTTTAACTAGAAAAAAAGTAGGGCTATTTGACATAAAAGATGCTATTAAAAGTGAAGATTTAATGAAATTAGATAAAGAGTATTTAATAGATAAAATGTATCCTTTAGATATCGCCTTTGATAATTTTAAAAGAGTTGACCTTGATAAAAACCTGCTTAAAAAAGCAATAAATGGAATGGTTATGGAAGTTGACTATTTATTAGATGAAACTATTAGAGTATATATAGAAGATAAATTTATAGGTCTTGGAAGAAATTATGAAGAGAATAATAAGTATTTTCTAAAAATGGAGAAAGTATTTTATGAAAGAGATGATAAAAATATATGATTTAAATATGGACCTACCAGATTTAGAACCCAAAGCAGTATCTTTGGGTAACTTCGATGGGATTCATTTGGGCCATCAAAAGTTGATGGCAAAAAATATTAGCATAAGTAAAAAGTATAACCTAGAGCCCTCAGTATTACTATTTAAAGAAAATACAAAAAAAACATTAAACCATGAAAATTCTTACCTAACAAGCTTAGAAGACAAGATAGAAATTTTATCCCAGCTTGGAATAAAATGTTTTTGCCTGATAGATTTTGATGAGAAATTTATGAACCTATCACCTAGGGAGTTTATAGACAAGATAATAAGCAAAAAGCTAAATTCTAAATATGTAATAATTGGTGATGATTATAGATTTGGAAAAAAGGCAAGAGGGAGCAAAGATACCCTAAAGGAGTTTGAAGAAGACTTTTCTTATAAAACTGAAATTGTAGAATTTGAATATGAAAATGAGCATGAAAAAATTTCATCAAATCATATTAGAAGTTTTGTCAAAGATGGAGAAATAAGTAAGGCAAACAAATATCTAGGTAGGGCTTATAAAATAAATGGGAAGGTAGTCCATGGAGCTAAAAGAGGCAGGAAGATGAATTTTCCTACTGCCAATCTAGAAATGAACTTTAACTACGTCCTACCAGTAGATGGAGTATATCTAACTAGAGCCATAGTAAATGATAAAAAACACTATGCCTTAACAAATATTGGAAAAAATCCAACATTTGATTATCATAAAACAAAGATAGAAACTCACATTCTTGATTTTAATGAAGATATATATGGTTGTGATTTTTCAATAGAATTTTTAGAATTTTTTAGATATGATATAAAATTTGATTCTGTAGAAGAACTTATATATCAAATGAACCTAGATAAAGAAAAAGCTTATGAATATATAAATTCTTTGTAAGATATTCTTTACAAAGATAAATAAGCAAGTATAATTTAAAATGGTACCTTTACTAAGTGATTGAAACCTCGACTTTTACTTGGTAGATGGCAAATAAAATAATTGGAGGAAAATATGTTAACAACACAACAAAAACAAGAAATAATCAAAGAATATCAAAAGGATGCAAATGATACAGGTTCACCTGAAGTACAAATTGCAATCCTAAGCAAAAGAATAGCAGATCTAACTGAACATTTAAAGGCTAACAAAAAAGATCACTCTTCAAGAAGAGGACTATACAAGATGATCAGACGTAGAAAAGGAATGCTTAATTACTTAAAAAACAATGATCTAGATAGATATAGATCAATCATTGAAAGACTAGGTATAAGAGGTTAATTATTGGCGGGGTTTTTACCCGCCTTATTTTGTATATGTAAAGGAATAAAAATGGTAAAAAATTATAAGTATACTTCAAAAAGAGGTAAGGACATAGAAATAACTATAGGAAAGTTTGCAGAACAGGCAAATGGTGAATGTTTCATAAGATCTGGAGATACATCACTACTTGTTACAGCTGTAGCTAGTGAAAAACCAAGAGAGGGGATTGATTTTTTCCCACTTTTATGTGACTTCCAAGAAAAGCTATACGCTGTAGGCAAAATCCCTGGAGGATTCCTAAAAAGAGAAGGTAAGGCAAGTGATGAGGCAACTCTAATTGCCAGACAGATGGATAGACCTCTAAGGCCACTATTTCCAGAAAATTATTATAATGATGTTCAAATAGTTGCCACTGTATTATCTATGGAAGAAGACTATTTGCCAGATCCCCTTACAACTATAGGTGCATCAATTGCCCTTGGAATTTCAGATATACCATTTGATGGACCAGTAGCAGCTGCTATGGTAGGAATGGTCGATGGAAAACTAATTATCAATCCTAATAAAGAACAAAGAGAAAAATCTGACTTAGACCTAACTGTGGCTGGTAAAAAAGATGCTATAAACATGGTAGAAGCTGGTGCTAACGAGCTTGATGAAAGTCAAATGTTAGAGGCAATGCTCTATGCCCAAGAGGAGATTGCTGATATTTGTGATTTTATACAAAATATTATAGATGAAATAGGTAAAGAAAAGACAGTAGTTGAAGAACATATAGAAACTCAACTAGAAAAAGATATAGCAGCTGACTTTGAAGAAGAAATTAAAAAAGCAATAAGGACTTCTGACAAAACTGAAAGAGAAGATAATATCTTTAAAATCGAAGAAGCTGCCAAAGAAAAATATCTAGAAGAAAATCCTGAATCAGCTGATGAAATCCATAGAAAAATAGATGATATCATGAAAAAGGAAGTTCGTAGGATGGTATCAATAGATAAGATCAGGCCTGATGGAAGAGAACTTACAGAAATAAGAAAATTATCTGCAGAAGCAGGACTTCTACCAAGAGTTCATGGATCAGGATTATTCCAAAGAGGTCAAACTCAAGTTCTATCAGTATTAACCCTAGGATCACCTGCTGATGTTCAAATAATAGATGGATTAAATAAAGAAGAAGTTGAAAAAAGGTATATGCACCAATATAACTTCCCACCTTTTTCAGTTGGAGATATAAAACCTCTTAGGGCTCCTGGACGTCGTGAGGTAGGCCATGGACACCTAGCAGAACGTGCACTAGTTCCAGTCTTACCTGATCAAAAAGACTTCCCATACACAATAAGAATAGTTTCTGAAGTCTTATCATCAAATGGGTCTTCATCACAAGCGTCAATATGTGGATCAACACTTTCATTGATGGATGCTGGTGTACCAATTAAAAAACCTGTTGCAGGTATTGCTATGGGATTAATAAAAGAAGATGATTCTATATCTATTTTAACTGATATCCAAGGACTAGAAGACCACTTAGGAGATATGGACTTTAAAGTAGCTGGAACAAAAGATGGTATAACAGCCCTACAGATGGATATGAAAATTTCTGGAATTACAAAAGAAGTATTAGAGCAATCATTAAATAATGCTAAAAATGCTCGTATGCAAATCCTTGATGTAATCACTGAAGCAATAGAAAAACCAAGGGAAGATATATCTGATTTTGCCCCAAGACTTTTTACTATAGACATAGATCCTGAAAAAGTACGTGATGTAATCGGATCAGGCGGAAAGACAATAAATAAGATAATAGATCAGACTGGTGTTAAAATTGAAACTGAAGATGATGGTCATATAACAGTTGCATCAAATGATGGAGCTAGTGGTAAAAAAGCCATTGAAATGATCAGATCAATAGTAACAGATCCAAAACCGGGAGATATCTATACAGGCAAGGTTGTTAGAATAATGAATTTCGGTGCCTTTGTTGAAATAGCAATAGGTAAAGAAGGACTTCTTCATATAAGCCAAATAGATCATCACAGGGTAGGTAAGGTTGAAGATGTGCTTAATGTAGGAGATGAAGTAAAAGTCAAAGTTACTGAAATTGATAGACAAGGTAGAATAAACTTATCAAGAAAAGAACTTTTAGAAAAACCAGAAAAAGAAGATAGGTCAGAAAAAAGAGAAAGACCTAAAAAACAAGAAGCTTGGCCAGCAGATGAGGATCCAAGAAATCATAACAACTAATAAAATATGAACCGGTTACTAAGGTATACTTAGGACCGGTTTTTTTATTAATATAGGTAATTTTAGATCGGATTAATGATTATAAAAATATGTTATAATAATAATTAATAATATTAAAGTGATTTTAAATAAGGTGATTTTATGAATGTTGATTTAACAAAGGGTGATATCGCTACTTCTCTAATAAAATTTTCACTACCCATGATAATAGGTAACATATTCCAACAAATGTATAACATCGTCGATACGCTAATAGTGGGAAGACTGCTTGGAGAAGTATCTTTAATAGCTGTAGGCTCCTCCTTTGCCTTGATGGTTTTACTATCATCTATTATAATAGGCTTTTGTATGGGAGCAAGTATAGTTACTGGATATTACTATGGGTCTAAAGATATAAAATCCTTTAAAATAGCTTCATATAACGGATTTTTATTTATACTTACTATAACAATTTTTATAAATATCATAGCCTTTGCCTTGGTAGATAAGTTTATAATTTGGTTAAATATTCCTAGCCAGGCTGTATTTATGACAAAAGCCTACCTTAATTACATATTTTTTGGTATTTTTTTTATCTTTATATATAACTATCTAGCTTGCCTTTTAAGAAGTATAGGTAATAGCAAACTAGCATTATATTTCTTGATACTTGCAACATGCTTAAATATAATTTTAGACTATATATTTATAAAATATTTAAAGATGAATGTAGAAGGAGCAGCCCTAGCTACAGTTATAGCTCAGTTTTCATCAGCGACTGGTATGCTAATTTATACCTTAAGAAAAAATAAAAATATATTGCCTAGCAAAAATGAGATGGTTATAAATAAAAATATTTTAAGAGAGATTATAGATAATTCCTTATTAACAGCCATCCAACAATCAATAATGAACTTTGGAATTTTGATGATCCAATCACTTGTAAATAGCTTTGGCATAATAATAAGTGCAGGTTTTATAGCAGCAGTTAAAATAGATTCCCTTGCCTATATTCCAGTCCAAGATTTTGGAAATGCTTTTTCTAATTTTGTAGCTATAAATAAGGGAGCAGGACATAATAAGAGAATAATGGAGGGGTTAAAGACTTCTCTTATTATTAGTACAATATTTTCTATAATCATATCTATAATAGTTTTCTTAAATGCCAATAAATTTATGAGTTTATTTGTAAATGACATAAATGTAGTAAAGGCTGGAGTGAGCTATTTGAGAGTAGAGGGGAGTTTTTATTTGGGCATAGGTATCTTATTCATATGGTATGGTTTTTATAGGGGGCTTAAAAAAAGCTTTCAATCTATTATTCTAACTATAATTTCTCTTGGACTTAGGGTTAGCCTCGCCTATATTTTATCATCTATTATTGGTGAATTTGGAATATGGATTTCTATAGTAATTGGTTGGTTAATAGCTGATATATATGCTCTTGTAGTTTATAAAAAGAAAACAAAGAAGTCTCTTATTTAAGCCAATCTTTTATGGATAAGGTTTGTTTTTAAGATTATATG
>JAPJPH010000028.1 GCA_030825745.1 Anaerococcus sp. | reverse complement strand
CCTTTATATATAGATGAAAAATTAGTAGGATATGTAAAAGCTGCCCATGATAGCGATGAAAACCTTTCAGCAGAATATATGCTAGAAAACCTAGTAGTTAAAGCCACAGGAGTCCTATCAGGTCTATCCCTTCTTGAAGAGGGTATTGATAAAGACTCAATAGATTATGTAATAGAATGCTCAGAAGAAGCCTGTGGAGATGTAAACCAAAGAGGTGGTGGAAACTTTGCCAAGGCTATAGCAGAAACACTAGAACTATCAAATGCAACAGGATCAGATACTAGAGCCTTCTGTGCTGCTCCAGTACATTCTATAATACAAGCTAGTGCTTTAGTAAAATCAGGTATTTATAAAAACGTATTAGTTATAGGTGGAGGTTGTATACCAAAACTTGGAATGAATGCACGTGATCATGTAAAAAAAGACCTACCAATATTTGAAGATGTAATAGCTGGATTTGCAGCTTTAATTTCAGAAAATGATGGTATATCACCAGAAGTTAGAACTGATGTAATAGGACGTCATACAGTAAATACAGGATCATCTCCTCAATCAGTAATCACCTCCCTAGTTGCCAAACCATTATATGATAACGGCTTAAAAATAACTGATATTGATAAATTCTCTCCTGAAATGCAAAACCCTGATATAACAGTACCAGCAGGAGCTGGAAATGTACCAGAAGCTAACTACAAAATGATAGGTGCCCTAGCTGTTAAAAATAAAGAATTAGAAAGAAAAGACCTTAAAGATTTCATCAAAGAAAAAGGAATGACTGGCTGGGCTCCAACCCAAGGTCATATCCCATCAGCTGTACCTTATCTTGGTCAAATGATTGAAGATATCAAAGATGGAAATATTGAAAAAGCTATGCTAATAGGTAAAGGTTCACTATTTTTAGGAAGAATGACCAACCTATTCGATGGTGTATCTGTGCTAATTCAAAAAAATACAGCTGAAGAAACTAAAGAAGATAGCAAATTAGAAAATGATGAAAGTACCGAAGTAAGAAACTTCCTAGCCCAAGCCCTAAGAAAAATATCTGAAGATCTTATAGAGGAAGTATGATATGGATAAAGTAAAATTAGCCAAATCATTAGAAGATATAGCAAACTTATTAGAAAAAGGCGAAAGTCTAAGTAGACCAAAAATTGCAGTGACAAACTTCTTAAGCGAACTAGGTCAAGATAATATAAATAAAGCAGTAGAAAATTTATCTGATCAGGTAGAATTTATAATAGTTGGCAAAAAATATAAAGACTATGAATATTATGAGGCATCTAATGATTGTGATAACACTAATATCATAGAAAACCTATTTAAAGAAGGAAAAATAGATGCTGCAATAACCATGCACTACCCATTCCCAATTGGAGTATCAACTGTAGGTAGAATAAAATCACCAGCTAATGGTAAAGATGTATATATAGCAAATACCACAGGTACATCTTCTACAAATAGAGAAGTTGGTATGCTAATAAATGCTATAGATGGTATCATAGCTGCCAAGGCAAACGGAATCAAAGATCCAACAATTGGTATCCTAAACCTAGACTCAGCTAGGATAATAGAAAAAAAGCTAAAAGAGCTTAAAGAAAGAGGATTTGACATAAACTTTGGATCAAGTCAAAGAAAAGATGGTGGAATAATACTTAGAGGAAATGATCTTCTATCAGCAAGCACTGATATTGTAGTAACAGACTCCCTAACAGGCAATGTTTTAAATAAAGTATTCTCATCATTTACTTCCGGTGGCTTTTACGAAACAACAGGTTCAGGTTATGGGCCATCTATAGGTGATGGATACTATAAACCTATATTTATAGTATCTAGAGCAAGCGGTACTCCTGTTATAGAAGAAGCCATAAAATATGCAATAAGCTCACTAAAGGGTGATATAAATGGCTTATCTAAAAATATCTATGATCAAGCTAAAAAATGTGGTCTTGATGAAATAATAAAATCTCTTGAAGAAGTAAAAGAAAATAATAAAGAAGAAGAGATAAAAATTCCAGATAAAGAAATAGTAGATGGGTCAATTGGTGGTATTGATATCTTAGAAATAGAAGATGCTATAGGTGAAATTCATAAAAAAGGCATCTATGCTGAATCTGCAATGGGATGTACCGGACCTGTCATAATGGTAAATGAAAACAAAAAATCAGATGTAATAAATATTTTAATGGAGAAAGGATTTATTAGCTAAACTAAAAAAAATAAAATTGAATAACTAATGATCTAATTACATTAGAAAGGAAAACTTATGAGTATAGTATTAAAATTCTTAAACTCAATCCTAGTCGATTATGTTTTGATAATAGCTCTCGTAGGTATAGGTCTTATATACCTTATAACAAATAAAGCGGTTCAATTTAGGTATTTTGGTAAGGCCTTTAAACAGACATTTTCAGGACTTTTCAAAAAAAGCGACGATGGGATATCCTCCTTTCAAGCCCTAGCAGTAGCAATAGCAGCTCAAGTAGGAACAGGAAATGTAGCAGGAGCAGCAACAGCCTTAGTAGCAGGTGGTCCAGGTGCAATATTTTGGATGTGGCTAATGAGCTTATTTGGTATGGGAACTATATTTGCAGAAGCAGTCCTTGCCCAAAAGTACAGGGTAAAGGATGAAGATGGTAATTGGGTCGGTGGACCTAGCTACTATATAACAAGGGGACTAAAAAATTCAGGTTTTAAAAATTTCTTATCAAAATTTTTCTCAATAATGATAATCTTGGCCCTAGGTTGTTTTGGCAATATGACCCAGTCAAACTCAATTGCCCAATCAATAAATGCAGCAAACCCAAAAATACCTCTAATAGCTATAGGAGCAGTTATAGCAATAATTGCATCCCTAGTATTTATAGGAGGTATAAAAAGAATAGCAAGCTTTGCCCAACTAGTTGTTCCTTTTATGGCCCTACTATATATAATAGTTTCCATAATAACCCTAGTTAAATTTAGAGAAAACTTAGTTCAATCCTTTAAACTAATCTTTCAAGCAGCCTTTACAAGCAAAGCTTTGGCAGGAGGAGCCCTAGGATATGGTATCAAAAAAGCAGTAAGATATGGTGTAGCTCGTGGCTTATTCTCAAATGAAGCAGGTATGGGATCTACCCCACATGCTCACGCCACTGCAAATGTTGCTCATCCGGTTGAACAAGGCCTTACTGCTATGGTTGGAGTATTTATAGATACCATAGTGGTTTGTTCAGCAACAGTTCTAATGATTCTAGCAACTGATTCAATGAGCTCTGGCTTAGATGGAGCCCTCCTAACCCAAAAAGCCTTTGAGATAGGTTTTGGATCTTTTGGAAAAATTCTTCTAGCAATATGCCTTACCTTCTTTGCCTTTACTACAATAATAGGTTGGTATTACTTTGGTGAAAGTAACGTAAAATTCCTATTTGGTGATAAGGGACTAGTCCCTTACAGGATTTTAGTAATGATCTTTTTGATAGTTGGATCATTCCAAAAAATAGAGTTAGTATGGAATATGTCAGACCTATTTAACTCATTAATGGTATTACCAAACGTCATAGCCCTATTTTTACTAAGAAAAGAAGTTAAATATGAGCTAATAGATTATGAAGAAAATTTCTTAAAAAAATAAATAGAGACCTCTCTTTTAAATAAAGAGAGGTCTTTTAATGTGGCTGGGATAGTAGGGTTCGAACCTACGATCTTTAGAGTCAGAATCTAATGCCTTACCAGCTTGGCCATATCCCATTGATAGTATTAATATCTAATAAGATACCCCTTTGGGATGGCCCTGTCAAAGGGGTTTTGAAGTTTTCCTAGATAGCGTAGAAAGTGCAGGGAGAGATATAGTTATTATCGGTGTATGTGATACTTTGAGTCTTTCTAGGTCTTAAGTCTTCCTTATATTTTAGTCAATATCTTCGTTAATGGAGGGCAGCTTTAAGGGGGTTGCGATCACCTTATCCATTGTCTCCCTCCATACCTCCCCGCAAACTTCACCCCTCAAACGGCCCTTGCAGGGTGCGGGCTGGGGCAGGAATGGCTTCGCCATGTCCTTTTTTAGGGGCTAGACGTCTTACACAGTGCCCATCCTTACTAGATATCTCCGATACACTCAAGATTATTCGAAATCGTACACAATCCTCTACAATAGAAGAAACCGCGAAGCAGGTTTCAACAGCTTCCGCCCCCGGCAAGGCCGCACGGGGTTGAGGGGTAAAGAGGGCCCGGGAGAAAACCGGATGGGGCATGCGGAAAGCCCCAAGAGGTTGTCTCCCGGTAACGGAGGTGTTAGATATAAATCCATATATTTCCATGAGATCTAGGTATTTTAATAAGTACTAGACACCTTACACAATGCCTACCCTTACTAGATCTATTTACTTCAGTCGAGATTGAATAACCTCTAGTCTATTTCATCTAAAGGAGCCTAGCAATCACATGGAAAAATCTAGTTATAACAGGCTTATGAGTTACTTTAAGTTTTTCTAGGTCTTAGGACTTGCTTGTATTTCAGTCAACATCTTCGTTAATGGAGGGCAGCTTTAAGGGGGTTCCGATCCCCCCTCCAAAGCTCCCTCCATACCTCCCCGCAAAATTCACCCCTCAAACGGCCCTTACGCAGGGTGCGGGCTGGGGTAGGAATGGCTTCGCCATGTCCTTTTTTAGGTGGGGGTTGCTAGACGTCTGACATAGTGCAGGACCCTTAGTAGATCTCTCCACTACACTCGGGATTATTCGACATAGTACACAATCCTCTACAATAGAAGAAACCGCGAAGCAGGTTTCAACAGCTTTCGCCCCCGGCAAGGCCGCACGGGGTTGAGGGGTAAAGAGGGCGCGGGAGAAAACCGGATGGGGCATGCGGAAAGCCCCAAGAGGTTGTCTCCCGGTAACGGAGGTGTTAGATATAAAACCCGTATATGACCCTAAGACCTAGATATATAAGTAAATCTAGACATCTTAAACAGTTAAAATCCTTACTAGATCTCTCCACTAAAGTCTAGATTGTATGACATCTGGCATATACAAATCTTAACCTGTAGGGGCCTTATGATTTTCTATGCCTTTCCTATCTCATATTTATTAAAATCAAATACCTTCTGCTATTTCTCTAATGGCCTTTATTGCCCTATCTATTTCCTCTTCTTCGTTAAAATATGAAAAGGAAAATCTTACTATTCCTCTTTTTTCTGTTTTAAAGTGTTTATGGATAAGGGGGGCGCAGTGGGCTCCTGGTCTTGTTTGAATATCGTATTTTTCATCCAAAATTAGGGCAGTTTCTGATGAGTCTAGTCCATCTATATTGATAGATACTATGGCTGAATAATCTCCCTCAGGCTTTTTGGAGTAAATTTTTATACCATCTAGGTCTACTATGCCCTCATAAAATTTTTTGGTAAGTTTTTTTAGTTTTTCATTTATCTTAGATACTCCCACACTTTCTAGAAATTTTATGCTCTCGTTAAAGGCTATTTGTGATAGAAAGTTATTAGTTCCTACTTCAAATACTGCTGGAAAGTCTCTCGGATGATTTTTATCAAATGAATTTATCCCACTTCCTCCAGAAAATACATTTTTAAAGTTAAAGTCACCACATTTTATGATGCCACCTGTTCCACTTACCCCATATAGGCTCTTGTGTCCTGTAAATATAAATAAACTATTATCATATTTTGATAGGTCTATATCCATAGTTCCTGCACTCTGGGCTAGGTCTATGACCATGGTTAGCTTATATTTTTGGCATTTTTCATATATTTTATCAAGATCGTTTACATTTGCTAATAGGTTTGATGCATGATTGGTTATCAAAAATTTGGTGTTATCTTTTATTAGATCATCAACCTTATCAAAGTTTATACTTAGATCATCATCAAAGTCTATAAATGAAAGCTCTGCCTTACTCTGGTAGAGGGGTCTAAGGACTGAGTTATGCTCTGTTGTTGTGCTTATTACATGATCTGATGGTTCTATTAGGGATTTTATTACCATGTTTAGTCCAAAGCTTGCATTTTCTGTTAGGGCTATTTTAGATGGATCATCTAGATGAAATAGTCTAGCTAGGCTCATTTTGGTATTAAAAATCCCCATCATAGAGTTTTGGCTTTTTATATGGCCAGACCTAGATGGGTTTCCATAATCATTTGAGTTTAGTAACCTAATAAATTCATCTTTAAGGGCATCTGGTTTGTGGATGGTTGTTGCCGAGTTATCAAAGTACATACTTTTCTACTATCCTTTTCTTACCTTCGTGGTAGAGGGTAAAGACTTGTTCATAGTCATCTTTTTTTAGTAAATCTTTTGCTATATCTTTATGATCAAAGTTTACTCTAAGAGCATAGCCACATCCCTCTCCTATTTCTGTTGGTAGGGGAATAAGTCTAGCCCCATCTAAGTTTTCAACCTTAGATAGGGCTGCCATTGCTTGGGCTATTGATTTATGAGAAAATACCAAATACTCTATCTTAGCATGGGTAGATGGCATGATTTTCTCTCATGAATTGTACTATCTTATACATATTGGTGATTTCACCTACGGCTAGTTTTTCTTTTACTCCGTAATGTTCTAGACATAGGCCACATGAGTATATTCTAACTCCCCTAGCCTCAAGTCCTTTTAGGTCTTCTATAGATTTTTCATTTTCTGTACTCATTAAAACTCCCCTATTATAGAAGATTATAGCTACTGGAAGTTGGTCCTGCTCGGTTACTGAATATATAAATCCTTCTAGGATTTGTTTTGAAAATTCAGCATCACCATCTCCTATTTTATCGGAGTTTATTACAACTATATAGTTATTTTCTGTAGCTTGGGCTATGGAGTAATTTTCTATTTCTTTATGCTCCAATGATTGGTCTGTCTTTGTTAAGCTTACCTTGTATACCCTATCTTCTTGTTTTTCTACCTTTGAATCAATTCTAAGTTCTTTGGCCATTTTTGTTAGGTTTTCTGTAGCTACTTCATTATCTACTAGGACTTCAAAGTCAGTTTCTTGAGAATTTTCTCTAAGGGCTTTTTTTGTTTCAATTACTGGTACTGGACATGCTTTACCTAATACATCTACTTTTATCATTTTTTTCTCCTTTATTTTACTATTACTGGGTAGGATCTTCTTTTTATTACTGATCCTATTTCAAAAATCTCCATATCCTTAGCCTTAAATTCATCCATGATTTTTATAGCTTCATCTTTACTTACTGCTACTGCAAGACCTCCACTGGTTTGTGGATCAAATAAGACTTCAGCTAGGGCAAAGTCATCATGGTGAAATTCGACCATCCCCTCTAGGTAGTTTCTGTTATTTTGACCACCTGAGGTATATAAAAATTCCCCTGCTAGTTTTAGGGCAGGTTCTAGGATAGGCACCTTCTTACTATCTATTATAACAGAATAATCATCTCCTGCCATTTCACTTAGATGGCCTAAAAGTCCAAATCCTGTTATATCTGTAGCTGCATGGATATCATAGTTTATGAATATATCTCTGGCATATTTATTTAATAGTTTCATCTGATCAGTTGTTTTTTCCATATCTTCTTTGCTAACTAGACCCTGGTTATATGAGGCAGTAACTAGACCTGTCCCTATTTTTTTTGTTATTAGGATAACATCTTTATCAGCTGGAGTGTTATTTTTCCAAATTTTTTTTAAGTCTAGCTTACCTGTTACTGATAGGCCATATTTTGTTAGTCTATCATGGATGGAATGGCCACCTGTAAGAGAAGCTTTTGCCTCGCTTACCTTATCATTTCCCCCTCTAAGGATTTCTCTAAGGGCGTTTAAATCCTCTTCTTCTGGATACATGGCTATGTTTAGGGCTGATATAACCTCTCCTCCCATAGCATAGATATCTGACATGGAATTTGCTGCTGCAATTTGTCCAAATAGGTAAGGATCATCTACCATGGCTGGGAAAAAATCAAGGGTTTGAATTATTCCCAAATCCTCAGTGATTTTTATTATTGCTGCATCATCTTTTTTATCAAAGCCTACTAGGATATCATCTCTCCTATATGGCTTTATATCTTTTAATAGTTTATCTAAATTTCCAGCTGCAATTTTTGCATTGCAGCCTCCACATACTTCTAATTTTCCCATAATCTCCCTTTTTTATTATTTATCTTTATCTTCTTACTTATATTATATGGATTATGGACTATCAAGTCCATTTATTTTGATTTATCTAATCTTCTTATGTACATTGTTTTTAATAAGTGTGTAAGAGCTAAAGTTATTTTTAATAAATTAATAACCAAAGAATATAGATTTTTCCTATAATCTTTGGTTATTAAGGGTGGTTATTTATTTTTTTCTTCCTTTGTTAAGCATAGTTATACCAGTATAAAGGATAACTGCTATTACTACAAATCTTAAGATATTGATATCAGCTGATTTTACTCCCCAATATGCTATTACTACACCAATTAGTCCAAATAGGTTTATAAGTACTGAAGCTGACTTATCATAAGCAGATTCTTTTATAAATTTAACACTACCTACTGGCATTAGTAGAGCACATGATCCCATCATTATAGGGAAGGCTGCTTTGATATTCATTCCAAGGATATATACCATAGCCATACATGGAGCATATAGACCAACTCCTGCACTCATTAGGGCTCCTAGGATGAAGTTACCTACTATTGCTATGATTAGTTTTATTCCACTTAGACCTATGGCTGTATTTTCCATTTCAAATAAACCTAGGTAAGGGTGAGTTACTAACATTAGAATAGCTGCAAGAATTAGGGCAACTCCCATTACTAATTGGATTTTTTTCTCATCCATTTTTGCTATGATTCCTGCCCCAATATAAGATCCAACTACTGCTGCAAGGATCATTAGAAATAGGGTCATTGGATCTATTTCTATGGCTGATGTAAATAAGATAGCCTCAAATAATACTGGTAGGGTACATGAAACATTTAGTGTACCAGGTATTAACTTATCAGGTATATTTACTTTAAAAGCCTTAAATAGGGCCACTATAGGACCAAATGATCCTATACCAAGGGTATCTGCAAAGTTTGTTATAAAACCAATACCAGCTGTTTTTGCCTTTTCTTTGGTAGGAGTTTGTTTTAGTTCATCTTTATGATTAATAACATCTTTTCCTAATAATACTGAAAATCCTGCAAAGGCAATATAAAATAA
>JAPJPH010000027.1 GCA_030825745.1 Anaerococcus sp. | reverse complement strand
TAAGTGCTCTGGAAAAGATGAAATTATAAACGTATGGAAACGTATTTGGGGAGAAGAAGAAGAAAATAAAATTCAAAGAAGTTATTATGTTGATTGCGAAGAATATAAAAAAGATGGGTCTGTTGTTATACATCTTTTTTAGGTTTTATGAAACGAGTTAAAAACGAGTTTTTTCTTGTCTTGATACTATATAGAAATAACTATCTTTTTAATAAATCGGTGTAATCGTTGATATAACAACGTTTATGCCTTTTTTTAGTCGTGAAAGAAAAATTTGATATGAAAAAACCCCAGTAATAAGATTTGCAGTTTCATAAGATTTAGAATTTTTAAATTTCTGTAGCTGGATAAGCGTTTTTGATCTTTGTCTACACTCTGAGAGATCCCTTTTGGGATCTCTTTTATTTAAGTTGATTAATTATTTTATCTAGAAGGATAAGGGCATCCATGGAGCTTTTCCTAAGCTCCTTATAAAACTCTTCGCTACCTCCATCTATACCATCAGCCACCATCTTTATAGATAGGGCAGGGATGTGGTTTATATCACAGGTTATGGCTATAGCAGCAAGTTCCATATCTAGGATATCTGCTCCAAACTCCTTATTGATCCACTCTTTCTCCTGTCTACTTCCTACAAACTTAGAACCAGATGCACCGATAGCAAGCGGGATGTTAGGGTCTATCGACCTTGCCTTTTTTATAAGACTTTCATCAAGGGGAATATTTCTTGAAGGATAGCCCATATGCCTACCTACTTCAACATCATCAGCCTCACTAGTATCAAAATCATAATTGATGACTTCTTTGGCTATATATAACCTTTCCTTGCTGGCCTTTTCTGTAAGGGCTCCAACCACTCCAAAGTTTAAGATAATACTTACATCAAATTCACTAATTAGTAGCTGCGAACTTGCAGCAGCTACAATTTGACCTGGCCCACAATTTATTATATAAAGGTTTATACCAGATTTTTCATAGAGGTAAACTTTTTGAAAGTGGGTGTCTATAACTTCTGTTGCCCTTCCATAAAGTTCATCTACTGCTGCCATTTCAACGGCAACTACCATACCTACATTCATATTATCTCCTTCCTAGGTTTAAAAACCTATACGAATTAACCTTACTAGCCTAATTTTTCAATCTTTACTAGGGGTAGAAAATTCATTATCATTTCCCTACTTGGTAAGTCTAAGACCCTAGCTGTAGCAGATGCAGCAGCTACTGCTACCTTATAGGATTCAACTGGATCTGAATCGCGAACTATAGTTCCCAAAAATCCAGCTATCATGACATCTCTGCAAGCAACTGTATTTATTATTTCGCTTTTATCCTCAATTTCACTTGAACTATAAATATTATCATTTTCAAAGAACATAGAGCCTTGGGATCCAAATGAAATGATTACATACTTAGCTCCCATTTGCCTGATTTTTTTCCCATAAGGGATAAAATCTTCTAGCTTATCTATCTTAACATTAAAGATTTTTTCTATATCCTCAGCATTTGGTTTTACTAGTAGGGGGCCTTGTTTAACCATATTTAGGAGGTATTTACTAGGTACATCTGCCACAAAGTCTGCTTTGTTACTTTTTGCAACAGAAACTAACCTATCATAAATATCTCTATCAAGCTTATCTTCCATAGGAGGTACTGATCCACCAAAGATTATCGTATCTCCCTCTCTTACCCTTGATAAATAAAACAAAAGCTCATCTACTTCTTTTTTACTGATTGTAGGTCCTGGAAAATTAATTTTGGTCTCTTGCTTATTTTCAAATATCTTTATATTAGTTCTATTATGTTTATTCATATTTACAAAATCAGTCCTAATATCTTCTTTCCTAAGCCAATTTTTGATAAATTCCCCTTGGAATCCTCCGGTAAATCCTGTAGCTACTGTAGGTATTCTAAGGGCAGATAATATCCTAGAAACATTTATAGCCTTACCACCCGGCAGGCTTGTTTCAGATTTTATATTATTATTTTCTCCAGGTTTAAGCTTATCTATCTCAACATATAAATCTATAGAAGGGTTTAAGGTAACAGTGTAAATCATATTAACTCCTTATAAAATACTTTTCTTTTCTATATCTATACTTTTAACTTTTTAATGCTTTCTATTATCTCTTCCATATGCATACCATGGCTACCTTTGACAAATACAAGGGTAGATTTGCTAATAAGTGATTTTAGTTTTTCGATTAAATCATCCTTATTAGCAAAATGAAAACTTCTATTTTTTGGGAAATTTGTCAACGAACCCTCATGCATATGTTTAGATAAAGGACCAAAAAATAGGCAATAGTGGATATCTTTTTGATCTATTTTAGTTCCTACATCATAATGAAGGGAGGCTTCATCTTCTCCAAGTTCCAACATATCACCTAAAACAACTATCTTATTGGCATAGCCACTAAGCATCTTGCAGGTTGATAGACCTGAAATTAAAGATTGTGGGTTTGATTTGTAGGAATCATCCAATACATCAAAACCATCAAACTCTAGAATTTGAGACCTATTATTAGCAGGGGTAACCTGGGCTAAACCTTCCTTTATTTGGCTATAATCTAGCTTAAATATTTCTCCTATTAAAACTGCCAATGATCCATTATAGATATTATGCTCACCTAAAAGTGGAACCTTATATAAGTTGTTATGGCAAGAAAAACTAACACCTAAGCCATCATTTTTTTCTTTTAATACTTTAAAATCAACATTTTCATCCTGGCCAAAAGTTATAATATCTGCATTTATATCATAATTTTTAACAACTTTATTTAAGATTGGATCATCACCATTATAGATAAATTTTCCATTTGGATTTAAGGCTTCGATTATTTCCATCTTGGCCTTGGCTATTCCCTCTTTTGTCTTTAGTTTTTCTAGGTGGCTATCACCAATGTTTGTTATGATTGCTATATCTGGTCTAGCTATATCTGTAGTAAGAGATATATCACCAAAATTATCTGTTCCAAGTTCAACTATAGCAACCTCACAATCAGAATCTAGGGATAAAATGGTTTTTGGAACACCTATTTCATTATTTAAATTTCCTATTGTCTTTTGACATTTATACTTTCTATTTAAAACCTCATAGATTAAATCCTTGCTAGTGGTTTTTCCATTAGAGCCTGTTATACCAATAACTTTAGTTGATATAAGATCCTTTCTATAGGCCTTGGCAAGATTTTGAAGGGCCTTTAGGGTATCATCAACTCTTATATAAGGAATATCTATATTATTTTTTATCTTAGTATCCCTATCAATAAGAAATGCACTAGCCCCCTTATCTTGACATTCTTTAATAAATAACCTTCCATCAAATACTTCTCCAACTAGAGGGATATATAGGTTGTTTTCTTCTATAGTCCTAGAATCTGTTGAAACTCCTTTAACTAAAACATCCTTGAAATTTTCATCCTCTAGGTTTGATCCAAGCATTTTTGCAATTTCTTCTAAACTTCTTTCTATCATAAATCTATCCTCTTAAACCATCTTCAATCAACAAATCTAAAACTTTGGAAAAATCCACCCCATACATAAGCTCGCAGAGCCTTGCAAAAAATGAACTTTTTGTAAAACCTGGGAAAGTGTTAATCTCATTTACATAAAATTCTCCATCTTTGCCATAGAAAATATCAACTCTAGCAAAACCCTCACATCCACAGGCTATATAGCATTTTTTAACAAAATCAGTAGCATAGGCTAATTTATCATCATCTAAGATGAAAGGAAGGGCCTCTTTGGTAGAGTTTGAAAAATATTTGGCATCATAGTCTAGGAAGGTATGGTCGGTAATATATGCTGCTGGTTTTGAAACATCAGGATTTTTCTTGCCAACTACAGCAAATTCAATTTCTTGACCGTCTATAAGCTCCTCAACTAGGACCTTTTTATCATATTTTAAGGCTAAATCTATAGCTTCATTTAACTGATCTATATTATCAACCCTACTAACACCTACAGAAGAACCATTGGCAGATGGTTTTACAATTAAGGGTAGGCCAATTTTTTCAATACAATTTTTGGAAAATTCCTTATCGAAATTATCCTTATTAGTATATAAGTACTTGGCTTGCTTTAGCTTATTTTTTTCAAAAATATCATTGCTAGTAACCTTATCCATACAAATAGCAGAAGATAGTAGACCATTTCCTATGTAAGAAAATCCGACACAATCTAGAAGACCTTGGATAGTTCCATCTTCTCCATAGGTTCCATGGATAACTGGGAGAATTATTGTATTATTCTTATCCAATTTTGAAATTTCATCTAGAAATTGACCAATAGATAAAGCTTTGTTAGTAGGAGTCTGTCTAACTAGGTCAAACTCATCATTAGTTTCAAAAGGATCAAAGGATTTAGAAAAAGATCCATTCCTATCTATATATACAAGTTTAATAAGGTACTTTTCTTTATTTAAATTATTCATAATGTTAAGGGCACTTCTTAGGGCAATATCATGCTCGCTAGAAGGGCCTCCACATAAAATATATGCGTTTATCATTTACTAGCTCTCTTTCATATCAAATATACAAATATTATACTACTTTAAAGGTATATGGACTAACAGCTAAATTAATAGCATGATTACAAATTATAATTTTTTAGTTACAAAATTAATCGCGAATATTAAATTTATGTAAAATATGGGTAGCAATATTATTGTGATTTAATTTTTCTAATAAAATTTTGAGCAAAAAAATCTCAAAGATAATAAATATCAGTAAATATTTTATGAAAGTCAAAAAAAACTTTACTAAACAAAGGTCTATAATTCAATGGTTATATAGAAAAATTTAAATAAACTTTAAATCAACATAATTAATACACAATTACATAGTACAATAGCTACTGTAAAAAAGATCTGTTAACATTTTGTAACTATTGTAACAAATGAAATCAAAAATAATTTATAATATAAATTTAAATAAAGGAAAGGAAATATATAAATGAAGAATTTAACAAAATATGCACTAGCAGCTGCATTAGTAATACCAGCTGTGTTTACAACAACAAATAAAGAGGTAAAAGCAGATAGACTTACTATTAATAAAAAAGTAGCAGACGCTGTAAATGTAAGAGAATCAGCAAGCGAAACAAATAACATCATTGGTTTAATTAAAGATGAAAATAAATCATATGAAATACTAGATAAGGCTAATGGTTGGTTTAAAATCGACTTTGATGGAAAAGAAGCTTATGTTGGAACACCTTGGTTTAATGTAACAAAAGAAACTGAAGTAGTTTCTCCAGCAAACTTTAGAGCAGAAGATAACCTAAACTCAGAAATCTATGAAGTATTAGATGGGGGAGTTAAGGTAGAAGTAGTAGAAGTAGCTAACAATGGATTTGTAAAAGTTAAAGTAAAGGGAAAAGAAGGATTCATCTACAATAACCTACTAAAATCATTCAAAGAAAAGAAAGAACAAGCTAATAACCAAGCAGCTAAAGAAGTAGTTTACTACAACACAGATTCACAAGATGAAACTTACGAAGCACCAGCTGAAGAGTACTACGAAGAACAAACTTACGAAGCACCAGCTGAAGAATATTACTATGAAGAAGAAGAAACCTACCAAGGAGATTCAAATTGGGCTAAAGAATGGATAGCACAAAGAGAATCAGGTGGCTCATACACAGCATATAACCCAGCAGGTGGATACTACGGAAGATACCAACTAAACCCATCTCTAGTAAGCTATGGAGCAAGCCCAGCAGAACAAGAAGCAGCAGCAGATAACTATGTATACCAAAGATATGGTTCATGGGAAGCAGCACAAAACTTCTGGGCAAATAATGGTTGGTATTAGAAAACAAGCCTGTCCGGCTTAGGGAGGACAAGCCCGTCCGGCTCGTAGAGGACCCTCCACGGAGTGGTCGCAGGGCACAGCCTGAGAAAGCCCGTCCGGCTTAGGGAGGACCCTCCATGGAATGGTTTTGCGAAGCAAAAGCCCGTCCGGCTTAGGGAGGAAATCATCCGCGCCCTTCTAGCGGTCCACGGAGTAATCGCAGGGCACAGCCCGAGAAAGCCCGTCTAGCTTAGGTAGGACAAGCCCGTCCGACCAATAAATTATAATCCTAGCAGACTTAAACATAATAAAAGTTACAGCTAAGGCAAATTTAAAACATATAAATATCAAGACAAGCTAAAATGAGCTTGTCTTTTTTTATTAGAAAAATTGGGTATAAATTAAAGAGTAAGTAAAAAAGGAGTTAAAAATGACAGATAAAAATCCAATAGTAACATTTGAAATGGATAATGGTGACTTAATTAAAGCAGAACTATATCCGGAAATAGCAGAAAATACAGTTAAAAACTTTATTAACCTAATTGAAGAAGGCTTTTATGATGGCCTAATCTTTCATAGGGTTATAAAGGGCTTTATGATCCAAGGGGGAGATCCAGAAGGAACAGGAATGGGTGGTCCAGGTTATTCTATAAAGGGTGAATTCTCATCTAATGGTTTTGAAAATAACCTAAATCATGAAGCAGGAGTCCTATCAATGGCTAGGTCCATGATGCCAGACTCAGCAGGTAGCCAATTTTTTATAATGCATAAGGATAGCCCACATTTAGATGGAGCCTATGCTGCCTTTGGTAGAGTAATAGAGGGAATGGATGTTGTTGATAAAATAGCAGAAGTAAAAACTGACTTTAGAGATAAACCAAAAGAAGACCAAATAATGAAAAAAGTAACTGTAGATACCTTTGGCAAGGACTATGGAAAGGTAGAAAAGATTTAAAAAAAGCTCCACCTAAGGAGCTTTTTTAAAACCTAATTATTATCATAAACTAGAAGCAGATTTTCTAGTATTTTTATTTTCTCTTCTATAAGTCTTCCCTCATCAGTATCTTTTTTTAGCATACGAGGTAGTAAAACCTCAGCTTCTTTTATATTAGGAGTATAGCTAGATACTTTATCTGTTATGGATTCATATGACTTATGCTCTGCTAGGGCCACATGGTGGGAGTTAAATACAAGGGTATATCCACAAATTCCTGTTTTAGCTTGGTATGGCTTACTAATTCCGCCATCAATTACATATAATTTTCCACCAGCTTTTATTGGGCTATCTCCCTTAGTAGTTTTTACTGGTACATGGCCATTTATAATTCTTCTTCTTTGTGATTTCACTTCAAATTCATCTAGGATTTTATCAACTATTTCTTCTTTTTCTGATAGTTTGTAGTAAGGGTTATATATTTCTTCTTTTAGTTTTTTATCATCTATAAAGATATTTTCAAAGTAAGAATATTGGCTTTTGCCAAAGATAGGTGAATATCTACCGCTTATTAGATACCATAAGAGATCTTTAGAGTATGGATCTTGTTTGAAGTAGGCATCTAGGATTGACTGGTTGAATTTATCCATAAGGGCCTTACCCTTGTAAATTTTGCCCTTTATATTAACTTCTTGGAACTGACCGTCCTCACTCATTGGTATACAACCATGGAATAGTAAAGATCCATTTTCTACCTTATACATAGATCCTGCATCTAAAAGGAATTTGATATGCCTATTTAATCTATTAGCCTTTGTAAAATCACTAGTTAAAAGCTCTATTACATGTTTTTCCTCCTTACTTAGTTTAAGAGGATTTTTAGGATCTATGGTTGGGAAGTTAGTATCTTTTAGCTTAGCTCCCTTATAGGTCATCTTATCAAAATCTATAAAGTTAAGGACATTTCTATCATCCATGTTAAAGTCTTTATTTCTATTAATAAGTTCCCCATCTAGCTTAAATCTAATGATGCTAATGGCCTTATACATTTTAGCTGCAAAGTCACTACTTACATTATCATATATATTTCTATCAAATATTTTTGGAGTAAAGAGGGTGCATGGGTCATCCTTGTAGGTATGAATAGCAAACTCATATAAGGGCCTTAGGTTTAGTCCATAACCGTCTTCTAGCATATCAAAGTTATTGTATGAAATAGCAGATGCCACACAGCCAGCTACCATAGCAGAGTTTCCACTACAAGCACCTACCCAAGCTATATCATGGTTACCCCATTGGAAGTCTACGTTTGGAAAGGAAATTAGCTCATCCATAATTATATGAGGTGATGGACCCCTATCATAAACATCACCTACTATGTGTAATTTATCTACCGATATCCTTTGGATAAGAGTAGTCACATTTATTATAAATTCCTCTGCTGAATCATATTCTACAATAGATTCTATCATGCTTTCATAATATTTTTTCTTATTAAACTCAGAATCATTGGTATATAGTAGTTCATCAATTATATTGCTAAAGTTACCTTTAAACTTACTTTTCACATAGTCCTTAGGATATTTGGTTGATACAAACCTAAATAGGTTTATTAACCTATGTATGGTGATAACTAGATAATCATCATTAAGTAAATCCTTTTCCTTTTTTGATTTTAAAAATTTCCTAGGGTTATATATTAGTTCTGCTAGTTCATCTTGGTCCTTTTTAACTAGGGCATCCCCAAAGTATTTGCTTATCTTATCTCTAATATTTCCTGATGCAGATTTAAGTAGATGTAGGAAGGCTTCACTTTCTCCGTGAATATCTGAGAAGAAATATTCGGTGCCCTTAGGTAGGTATAGACGAGATTTTTGAACGATTATTTCATTTTTTACAGCTTCTTTATTTGGGTAGATGTCCTTTAATAATTTTAAATAATGCTTATCCATAAAATTTCCTTTCCTTAATATAAAAGGGAAGCTTATTCTTCCCCTTTAACTTGATTTTCATCTAGTTTTATTTCTTGACTGTCCTTTTTAACCTTAGTTACTTTTTTTTCTACACTTTCATTTTTTGATGGATTTATATCAGATAATCTAACTTTTGGAATATCAGCTTGAGTATTCTTATTTTCTTTCGTATTATCTGTAGCATCAATAGTAATTTCTTCTTTAGTTTCTAGGCTTTCACTCTTAGATTTAGATGCAAGTCCTAGGATGGATACTAAAGTTATAAACAGGTCTATTATAACAAGAGTAAGTATAATTTTGTCCCTTACAAAAAAATACAATAGAAGATCTACTATAATAAATGCTATAGCAAAAAAAATATTAGCTAAGTATTTTTTATTATCCTTATAAGCATTAAAAATATTTCTAGTAAAAAATAGGTTTATAATAAAGATAATAAACAAACCTATGATAGATAAAGGC
>JAPJPH010000026.1 GCA_030825745.1 Anaerococcus sp. | reverse complement strand
AAATATGTCAGTAGGGTATAACTTAGAAGGAATCAAATCTAAAAAGATAGATAACTTTATTGAATCCATGAAGGATGCTAGTAAGACAAAAGTTTTTAATGAGTCCATAGATTTTTTAAAAGAAAATATCGACTTATTTGAAAATGTTAGGCTTGAAGATATTGAAAATATATCTTCAAATATTACAACAAATATGACCCTATCAACCATGCATGGTTGTCCAGCAAGTGAGATTTTTAACATAGCAAAATATCTTATAGAAGAAAAGGGCCTACATACATTTGTAAAATGTAACCCAACCCTGGTAGGCTATGACTATGCTAGAGATATCCTAGATGAGCTTTCTTATTCATACATAGAATTTGATAAGGAAGTCTTTGAAAATGATATATCCTTTGAAAAATCAGTTGCAATATTTAAAGACTTAGTAGAAATAGCAAAGCAAAATAATTTAACCTTTGGGGTAAAGATGAGTAACACTTTCCCAGTTATTCAAAAAAAAGGTGAGCTACCATCAGAGGCCATGTATATGTCAGGTAGGGCTCTTTTACCATTAACCTTAAAGGCTAGTCTTTTATTATCAGAAGAATTTGATGGAAAACTTCCTATGAGTTATTGTGGGGGTGCTGATAGCTTTAATATAGTAGAATTATTTGAAATTTTTAACCAACCTATAACAGTATCAACCACCCTCCTAAAACCAGGTGGCTACTATAGGATAAACCAACCAGCAAGAAAGTGCGAGAGCCTTTTAGGAAGGAAGTATGAGGGGGTATTAAATACAAAGCTTAAGGATCTCGTAGATAAACTTAAAGATGATGATAAGTATAGGAAAGATTCTAAAAATAGGCTAAGAAATAGAAAGTGGCTAAGTGACCTACCTATAACAGATTGCTACAAGGCCCCATGTGAAGAAGATGGATGTCCTATAAACCAACAAGTAGCAGCCTACATGCACTATGCAGAAAAAAAAGACTTTAAAAAAGCTATGGAAGTTATTGCCATAGACAACTCAGCTCCAGCCATTCTTTCAGAAACTTGCTATCAATTTTGTAAAAAACCTTGTACTAGAGTCGACTATGATAAGGGACTTAATATAAGGGAGGTAAAGGGTCTAATTACTGACACTTACCAGGATGAGTATATCAAAACCCTAGAAAAAACCGAGTTAAAAACTAAGGCCAAGGCCCTAGTTATTGGGGCAGGACCTGCAGGAATTGGGCTAGGATTGTTTTTAAGAAGAAATGGCCTAGAAACCATAGTAGTTGATAAATCATCCAAAGCCTATGGTTATGCGAATGAATTGGTAAGTGATGAGGCTATCAAAAAAGATCTGGACCTTGCTAGAAAAATAGGAGTAGATATAAGGCTTGGTGAAGAGGTAGACTTAGATATAGATAAGCTTAAGAAGGATTATAAGTATATCATAATAGCTACTGGTAAGGATAGTGATTATGATAAATTAAAGAAATTAGGCTTTAGCCTAGGAGATAAAAATAAGCCTAATCTCCTAGATAGTAATGAGTCTAATATAGAAAATGTATACCTTGCAGGAGATATAAGAAAAAAGAGAAAGTCCATAGTAGATGCTATAAGAGATGCCAAGGTAATATCCAAGGATATCCTAGCCAAAGAAGGCCTTGGTGATGATTTCATAAAAGTAGACTATGAAAAAGACTTTGATGAAATCATCCTAAAAAGAGGCGACCTTAAGGAAGCTAAAACTAGGGATGTAGAAAGTCAAAGGTGCCTATCTTGTGATAAGATATGTGAAGTATGTACAGAAGTTTGCCCAAACAGAGCCAATGTTGTAATAAGGGTAGATGGCTTTAAAAATAAAAGACAAACAATCCACTTAGATGGCCTATGTAATGAATGTGGAAATTGTGAGAGCTTCTGTCCACATAAGGGTGCCCCTTATAAGGATAAATTTACAGTATTTATAAGCAAAGAAGACTTTGATATATCAGAGCAAACAGGTTTTATTAAACTTGATGAAAATAGATATTTGGTAAGGCTAGCTAATAAAAACGTGCTTGAGTGCACAAAGGAGTTAGAAAATATCGATGAAACTAGCAGAATTTTAATAAAAACTATAGAAAAATCATATCCTTACTACCTATAAGGAGGTCTTATGATATTAAAAGGTGGAATAATAATAACCAATGATGAAGCTAACAACTTCTACCATGACAAGGCTATTTATATAAAAGATGATACAATTGAAAAAATAGATGGCTTTGAAAAACTTAAAGATGAAAATCCTAATGAAGAAGTAGTTGATTTGGGTGATAAGTTAATAATGCCTGGACTAATATGTGCCCACTCCCATTCCTACTCAGCCTACGCTAGGGGGATGAGTGTATCAAAAGCTACTGATAATTTTTATAACCTACTTGAAAATCAGTGGTGGGCCTTAGATAAGAACCTAACGCATGAAGATGTTAGGTTAAATGCCCTAACTACCTTTATGGAATCTATCCAAAATGGGGTTACTAGCATAATTGACCACCATGCAGGTCCTAATAGTGTTGAAGGATCACTTGATGAAATAGCAAGGGCAAGTAGAGATTTAGGAATTAGAGCAAGCCTTTGTTATGAAGTATCTGATAGGGATGGCAAGGAGATTAGAGATAAGGGTATAGCTGAAAATGTTAACTTTATCAAAAAAACAAGCAAGGAAGATGACATGGTCAAGGCCTTGTTTGGCCTCCACGCAGCCTTTACCTTATCTGATGAAAGTCTAGATCTTATAAAAGAAGCAAGCAAAGACCTTGATTGTGGATATCATGTCCATATAGCTGAGGGGATAGAAGATGAGTGGGACTCTTTAAGTAAGCATGGACAAAGGGTCTGTCAAAGATTGGAAAAATATGATATCTTTAATGATAAAACCTTAGCTATTCATAATGTCCATATATCTGACCTAGAGATGGATATAATTAAACACCATGGCTCTATGGCAGTATTTAATCCAGAAAGCAACATGAATAATGCAGTAGGATTTTCTCCAGTAACAAAACTTCTAGATAAGGGGATTATAGTAGGACTTGGTACAGATGCCTATACCAATGATATGTTTGAATCTATGAAAGTATCAAACATCTTAATTAGCCATGGTCTTCATGATCCGACTAAGGGATTTAAAGAAACCCTAGCCTTCCAGTTTAAGAATAACCCTAAGATAATGAGTAGGTATCTAAAAAAAGATGTAGGGATTATAAAAGAAGGAGCCTATGCTGATATCATAGCCCTTGATTATAAACCTTACACGCCTATGGATGAGACTAACTGGGGAGGACATGTACTTTTTGGTCTAACAGGCAGACTAACAACAGATACCATGGTAAATGGTATATTTATCATGAAAGATAGACAAATCCAAACTATAAACCAAGATGAAATATTTGAACAATCAAAAATAAGAGCAAGTGAAATATGGCCTAGATTATAGGCCATATTTCAGATAACACTTGTGAAAAATAACACAAATGTTATATAATAGGTATAACAATAAAATAATAATAAAGGAGAATTAATGCAAACTAATACTAAGACCGTCAACAAATCTTTATTTGATCTTGATGGCAAACCAGATTTTAAGAAGTCATTTCCAATAGCTCTGCAACATTTACTAGCAATGATAGTAGGAAACACCCTTCCTGCAATCGTTTTGACAAATACCTTGGCCAACACACCTTATGCTTTAAGTGCTGAGCAATCGATATATTTGATACAGGCTGGAATGTTTGTAGCAGCTTTGGCTACTTTTTTACAGCTATATCCAATAATGAAACTAGGATTAGGTTCTAGATTACCAATGATAATGGGCGTTTCATTTGCTTACATACCAGTAATAAATTCAGTTGCTGTTAAATACGGGGTAGGGGCAGTATTTGGAGCTCAAATTGTTGGAGGTATCGTAGCATTTTTAGTTGGAATGAATATTAAAAGACTTTATAAATTCTTTCCACCTATGGTAAGTGGAACTGTAGTTTTGACTATAGGACTTTCCTTGTATTCAGTAGCCTTAAATTATATGGCAGGAGGTAATGGTAACCCTAACCAGGGAGCAGCTGTTTATTGGATAGTTGCATTTGTTACATTAGCAGTAGTATTGATATGTAATATGTTTGGTAAGGGTATCTTAAAGCTATCAGCTATCCTAGTTGGTATCATAGCTGGATATATTGTAGCACTTTTTTTTGGCATAGTAGATTTTACAAAATTTTCTGAGGCTGCTATAATTAGTGTACCAAGAGTATTACCTTTTAAGCTAGAATTTCATCTAGATGCTTGCATCACCATGGCTGTTATGTTTACAGTAAACTCAATCCAAGCAGTAGGGGATTTTTCATCTACTACACAAGGAGGTCTAAATAGACAACCTAGCGAGGCTGAGCTTGAAGGTGGTATCAAGGGATATGGTGTAACTAACATGGTATCTGCATTTTTTGGAGGACTTCCTACAGCATCTTATTCACAAAACGTTGGTATAGTTTCACTTACTAAGGTTGTAGCAAGATCAGTTTTAAGGATTACTGCTATTATGATCCTTATTGCAGGATTTATTCCTAAATTTGGTGGATTAATGTTATCAGTTCCTCAAGCAGTAATAGGAGGAGCTACCGTTACAGTTTTTGCTCAAATTACTATGAGTGGTATGAGACTTATAACTAGTGATGAAATGAGCAGTAGAAATGTTACTATAGTGGGACTTGCTATAGCCCTAGGTATGGGAATGACCCAGGTAAACCCACAAGCATTAGAAGTATTCCCAGATTGGTTTAGAATGATATTTATATCATCACCAGTAGTTTTAGCTACATTGATAGTATTTTTCTTAAATATTATTCTACCTAAAAAGACAATTGAAGAAGAAGAACGTGAGAGAAAGTTAATGGATGAAAAATAAAATTAGTCATTTGGGTTTTTTTCCCAAATGACAATTTTGCATTAAGAAAGAAATGAGGAGCTATGAATAAAAACCTTTCAAATCTATTTAAATTCGAGGCTGATTTACCTTTATCAAAGGCATTTCCCCTTGCCCTCCAACATGTTATTGCAATGATAGCAGCCTGTGTTGCACCACCAATAATATTTGCATCTGCTGCAGGCCTAAGTCCAGAAGATAGCATTATTCTAGTTCAAATGTCCCTTATAGGATCTGCGCTAACAACCTTACTTATGTTATATCCAATAGGAAGATTCGGTTCTAAACTACCTATGATTTATGGGGTAAGTTTTGCCTATGTTCCAACTATGGTAGCCCTAGCTAGTCAATATCAAGCAGAAGGATCAGTACATATAGTAGCTATAGTTTTAGGTTCTCAAGTTATTGGCGCCATAGCATCAATGATATTTGCCTTTAGTTTGAAATACATACTCCCATACTTTCCACCTTTAGTAAGTGGAACAGTTGTTTTATGTATAGGAATTTCCCTATACCCAATAGCTTTAACCAACATGGGTGGGGCTGGCGATGTAAATGCTCCGGGCTGGGGAGGCTGGCAATTCTGGCTAGTTGCAGGTATAACACTAATTGCTAACATTGCTTTTACTCACTTTGGCAAGGGGCTTACATCTCTAGCGAGTTTATTATTTGCTATGATAGTAGGATATATTGTATCTTTGTTTTTTGGCATGGTAGATTTATCTGCTGTAAAAGAAGCAGGGTTAATATCTTTAGTTAAACCTCTCCATTTTGGTTTGGAATTTAAACCATCTGCAATATTTTCATTTATAATAATATTTATAGTAACCTCCATTGAGGGTATTGGAGATATGACCTCTACCACAGTTGGTGGTATGGATAGGGTTCCAACTGAAAAAGAGTTAAGTGGGGGACTAGCAGGATTTTCCCTTGCTAATATTATAGGTGCCTTTATAGGATACCTACCATCTGCAACATTTTCACAAAATGCAGGTATAGTTTCAGTAAATAAGGTTATAAATAGAAGGGTGTTTTCAACAGCAGCTATTATAATTTTAGTAGCAGGTCTTATACCAAAGATATCATCTTTGCTAACAACTATTCCAGCTCCTGTAATAGGAGGGGCTACCCTATCAGTATTTGCAGCTATTACTATGAATGGGATAAAGATGATAACATCTCAACCCCTAACCCTTAGAAATACATCCATAGTTGGTACTTCAGTTGCCCTAGGTTTTGGATTCACATCAGTAGTTGCAGTAGCTGATGCAGCAGGAGTAGCATTTATGTCAGATGCTTTAAAAACTGCCATAGGATCATCTCCAGTAGTTCTAGCAGCTATTAGTGCAGTTTTGATGAATATAATAATTCCAGCAAAAGAAGAAGATTTACCAGATAAAAAAGAAGATACAATCTAGAAGAAGGCTTCCTAGATTATGTTTTAGGGAGCATTATTACATAAAAAATGAAAGGATTTATTATGTATGTAGGAGAAAGTGTAAAAAGAGTAGATGCTTTTGATAAGGTAACTGGTAGAGCAAAATTTACTGAAGACCTTATGCCAAAACAAGCATATTGTTCAAAGATAATCCATTCAACCATAGCTCATGGAAGAGTTGTTGATATAGATTATAGCAAGGCTATGGAGGTGCCAGGAGTTATCAAGGTAGTTACCTGCTTTGATGTACCTAAGATCCCCTTCCCAACAGCAGGCCACCCTTGGTCTACTGAAAAAGAACACCAAGATGTAGCAGATAGATTATTACTTAATGAACACGTTAGATATGTGGGAGATGATATAGCAGTAGTAATAGCCTTAGATGATGTAGCTTGTAAAACAGCTGCAAAACTAATCGAAGTTACTTACGAAGAGTACCCAGCCCACTTCGATGTATTTGAGTCAATGGAAAGTAAGGATATAGCTATCCATGAGGAAAGTCCAGGAAATATTTTAAAACATACTACAAACATCAGAGGAGATTATGAGGAGGCTATTAAAGAAGAAGGTCTTATAAAAATAGATGGTTGGTATGAAACTCCAATAGTTCATCACGCCCACCTAGAAAATCCTGATGTATATGCCTATGAAGAATCAGGGAAAATAGTAGTAGTTGCATCAACCCAACTACCTCACATAATTAGAAGGGTTATAGGCCAGGCCCTAGGAATAGGATGGGGAAAAATAAAGCTTGTAAAGCCATACATAGGTGGAGGTTTTGGAAACAAGCAAGACGCTTTATATGAACCTTTATGTGCCTTTTTGACAACCCAAGTAGGAGGTCATCCTGTAAAACTTCTTCCATCACGTGAGGAGACCTTTGTATCAACTAGGACTAGACATAAAATCAAATTTCACATAACAACTTATGCAAGGCCAGATGGAACTTATGTAGCTAGAAAGCTTGACCTATACTCAAACAACGGAGGCTATGCTTCTCATGGTCATTCTATAGCAGGTAAGATATTAAATTGCTTCCACCAACTATATCCTTGTGAAAATGTAATGGGTCATGCCTATACAGTATATACTAACCTTCCAGCAGCAGGAGCCATGCGTGGATATGGTATACCACAAGGTATGTTTGCCTATGAATCCCACCAAGATGATATAGCAAAAGCCCTAGGTATGGATCCTTTAGAATTAAGGATGAAAAATGTTATGCCAAAGGGTTATGTGGATCCTTTTTCAGGCAATGAAAACTACTATGATACCTTTAGGGATGCCCTAAAACTTGGTGCAGAAAAAATAGATTACTATAAGAAAAAAGAAGAGTATAAAAACCAAAGTGGAAATATTAGAAGAGGGGTAGGAACTGCAGTTTATTGGTATAACACTGGTGTTTATCCAATTTCCCTAGAAAGTTCATCAGCTCGTATGGTTGTAGCAGAAGATGGATCAGTATCTTTACAACTTGCAGAAACAGAAATAGGTCAGGGAGCTGATACAGTTTTCACTCAAATGGCAGCAGATAGTTTAGGTATGAAGATAGAAGATATCCATATAATTAGTACTCAAGATACTGATGTAGCCCCTTATGGTCAAGGAGCCTACGCCTCTAGACAAACCTATATGGCAAGTTTTGCTATAACTAAAACAGCTAGGATATTAAAAGAGAAGATATTAAACCAAGCCTATCTACAAACAGGAATCATCCCAGAAAACCTTGAAATTAGGGAAAGTTGCATATATAGGAAAGTAGATGGAAGAAAGCTTTTAACAATGGAAGAGCTATCAACAGAAAGTATGTATACCTTAAAAGCAAATAACCAACACCTTACAGCAGAAGCAACCCACACTATAAAAAGTAATGCCTACTCATTTGGAGCAAGCTTTGCAGATATAGAAGTAGATATTGCCCTAGGTAAGGTTAAGGTAAATAAGCTAATAAATATCCACGATGCAGGAAAAATAATAAACCCACAACTAGCAGAGGCCCAGGCCCATGGTGGCATGAGTATGGCCCTAGGTTTTGCTCTAACTGAAGAGCTAAAATATAACGATAAGGGTAGAATTTTAAATGATAACCTCCTAGATTATAAGCTAGGTACTACAACAGATACCCCTGACCTAGAGGTTTATTTCTTAGAAAATCCAGAACCAACAAGTCCATTTAACACCAAGTCTTTGGGAGAACCACCTACATGCTCACCAGCTCCAGCTATAAGAAATGCTCTCTTAAATGCAACTGGTATAGCCTTTGATGAAATACCACTAACTCCACATAGGCTCATCCCAAGATTTATAGAAGAAGGATTATTAGAAAATCTTCTAAAGGAGCAGTAAAGATGTATGATATAAAAAATATATATGAGGCATATAGCATAGATGAGGCTATAAATATCTTAAAAGATAAACCAAAGCTTAGAATAATAGCAGGTGGAACAGATGTCCTAGTAAAAATAAGAGATGGTAAAATGTTAGATTCAAAACTTTTATCTATCCAATTAATAGATGAAATGAGAGGCATAGAGCTTTTAGAAAATGGGGATATAAAAATAGGTGCTTTAAATACCTTTACTGATATAGCTGAAAATCACATCATAAAAGAGAATATACCTCAACTAGGCCAGGCGGTTTTAACAGCTGGTGGCCCTCAGCTTAGAAATGCAGCAACCATAGGGGGAAATGTATGTAATGCAGCCCCATCAGCAGACTCAGCACCAATCTTATTTACATTAGAAGCTAAGGTTGAGATAGCTGGTAGCCAAGGTTATAGATATATGAATATAAA
>JAPJPH010000025.1:8765-9701 GCA_030825745.1 Anaerococcus sp. | reverse complement strand
AGTCTATATCACATATTTCTACCTTACCATTTACTTGTTTTACATTTAATGAGTCATAGGACTCTTTAGGTAGGGATATTTTTAGTTTTAAGCTAGTTTCTAGGTTAGAGTATTTATTATTTAAAGATATATCTAGCGTATCTTCATTTATATCTATATTTAGATAGTCATCTAGGTTTTCTTTTTTAGAGTATATATCATAGATTATTGATGCTGTTAGATCATTTGCTCTTTCTATTTCTATATCTCCATTTAATATATCTAGATCAATAAAGTTTATATCATCATCTATCCTAATTTCTTTGTGGGTATTTTGGTCTACTTTCATAAAGTTATATCCATCAAAGTCTAGGTCAAAGCTTGATTCTAGGTCAATTTTTCCTAGGGTATTTGTAGCTTTTTTTATAATATTATCAAAAGTTTCAGATAGTTTTCCTGTTATATTTTCTGACCTGTTTTTTCTCTCAGATATTGCCTCAAGAAGTTCGCTTGCATCTTCAACATTGATTTTGCCTTCTCTAAGCATTTGTAAAATCATTTGTTTTTCATCATTCATTTTTTAACTCCTCTAGTAATTTCTTGGCTGTTTGGGCATCTATCTCGCCATTATCTAGCATATTTAAGATATCTATCCTGCCTGATTTTTTATCAACCTCTCCACCTAGTTTTTTAACTATTCTATCTATTCTATTTCTAACAGTAGGATATGATATTCCAACTTCTTCTCCTACATCTTTGATTGATCCTCTTTTTTGTAAAAATATTTCTATAAATTCTTTATCTTCTTTATCTAATCTTTGGAACTTGTCAATTTCAAATTCACCACTTACTTCAGTATAGCAAGAATTACACCTATAAGATGTAATTACCATTTCATCACCACAATTTGGACATTTGTTAATCATACAGCCCCTCCTTTTAAAATAATTATACTAT
>JAPJPH010000025.1:0-8755 GCA_030825745.1 Anaerococcus sp. | reverse complement strand
TTATTTAATTATTAAAGGTTAAATTAAAAAAGACCAGGTCACTGGTCTTTATAAAAAATCTTGGTTCCACTTAGATATTAGGGCTCTTATTATCCAAATTAAAGCATTTGCCATAAGTCCTATTAAAAGAATCATCTGGATAGTATAGATGAAGATTGCTTCTTCTAGGCTAGGGTTTATATATTTTTTTAGGCTAACAAATATAAATGATGCTAGAAAAAATAGGAGTGTCCATTTTATAGCAAAGCGTAAGTTACCCTTAAAATCTGGGTAAACCCTAGCTTTTTTACCGTATTTTTTGTTAAAGTTATCTCTTCTAATCTTATATTCTTCTTTTTTATCTGCTGGCAGATTAGATATTTTTCCAGCATAAAAATGTGCCATATCAGATGTTTTATTGGTATATTTTTTAAGTTTTTCTGCTTCCTCATCTGAGTATTCTTTTAGTAGGATAGCCCTAGTTATATTTGCTTTTGACTGGTATGTTTTTCTTTCATCTCTAAGTTTTTGAAGTTGTTTTATATTTTTACTATCTTTTATTAGTGCTTCTGTCTTTTTCTCATACTTATTTGTAAGTTTAAATATGCTTGTAAAGGCTAGTATCATAAGCATTATTACAAATAATTGAGCTATAAGCATTAGTATATAATTTTGATCAAAGATTAGCACGATTGACATAACAGCAGCTGGTATTATTACTGCAATTATAACATAGAGGAAAAATTTTAGGGTAGATCTCATAGTTTTAATACCCTTTCATATATTTGTTTAAGTTTTAAACCTGTTTTTTCTATAGACTTTTCTTCAGCTATTTTATAGCCCTCATCACCCAAGGGTTTTAACTGATTTTCTAAAATAGCCTGGGTTTTTTCTTTTATTTGATCAAATCCATCTGCCTTATATATATTTATCCCATCTATAAAGTCTTTTTCAAATATTTTAATATCCCTAATTAGGATATTGCTTTTTAAAGCTAGGGCCTCTAATAGGACTATGCCCTCAGTTTCTTCATGGGTTAAGAATGTATATAGGTCTGAACCACTATAAGCCATCCTAAGGTCCTCACTATTTACATAGCCTGGAAATTTTAGATTTAAAGGCTTTTTATCTATCATCTTTTTTATATCAGGACTCATCAGTCTCTTATCTAATTTCCCAAAGTATATAAACTCATATTGATCTAGGCTATGGGCTAGGTTTATAAAATCATCTATACCCTTTCTTTTTATGGGAAGACCTACTGAAATTACTGATTTCTTATTTGTATCTAGGCCATATTTATTGTAGAAATTTTTCCTATCATTTTCCTTTTGCTTCCAAAAATCAAGGTCTATCCCATTGGATACTACCTCTATATCCTTTTTAATCTTGTAGGATTGTAGAAGCTTTTTAGAATATTCACTTGGTGTTAGAATTAGATCTCCTTGGTTATAGCAATATTGTAACCAAGTCTTGAAAACTGGTGCTATTTGATTGCTAAGGATGAAGGAATTTTTGAAATCTTCCTTGGTAGAGTGGGCATGGTAAATTACCTTTTTACCATTCTTTTTTGCTTTTTTGGCAAAATTGACTGCATTTGGAAATACAGTGTTTATATGGACTATGTCAAAGTCATCATCACTATCTAGGGTATAAGAAACACCTGCTAGGTCCAAGGCCTTTTTTTGGTGGTCTATAGCCTTTCCAACTCCTGATTCTTTTACTGTATCATAGTCGTTTGAATATATTAATACTTTCATATTTGTACTCTTTTATAGATTTTTCGTATAAGTCCTCGCATTTTTTGCCGAAGGATTCTACTGAAAATTTTTCTACAGCATACTTTCTCGCATTTGTGCTTAGGTAAGATCTTAATTCATCATTGTCTAAAACCTTGTTAATGGCCTGGTTAAAGCTAGTAAAATCATCATATTGGTAGCCATTAAAACCATCAAAAATCACTCCCTCAAGTGAGCTATCTTTCCTACATATGGCAACAGTCCCATTTGCAAGGGCTTCATAGTAGGTTAGACCCTGGGTTTCTGATGTAGATGCAGTTATAAATACATCTGCTACTTGGTAGTATTTATTTACCTGACTAGGATCAACCATGCCTACAAATTCAACCTTTTTATCTAGTTTACTAGCAAACTCTTTTAGGTCTTCTTGGTAGGGACCCCCACCAACTATATATAATCTGGCTTTTTCATTTTCAAGCCCTTGGTAGAAGTCTATAACTTCTTCTATATTTTTTTCAGCACCCAGTCTTCCTAGGTAGAGAAGGATTTTTGTATTTTCTTCAAAACCCATTAGCTTTCTAAGGTTGCTTTCATAAAGAGGCGGTATATGTATCCCTGTTGGTATAACTGATACTTTCCTATCTTCTATCCCATAATCTACTAATAAGTTTTTTGTTTTTATACTTGGAGCTATTATTTGATCACATAGGTTAGCAAATCTCTTGCTAGCTACAGCCACAACCTTTCTTCCAGTAGCCTTATTTGGGATAAAATAATGGGTGTAATCCTCATAGATTGTATGGTAGGTGTGGATTAGGGGGATTTTTAGGTCGTGGGTAATCCTTTTTGCCATCAAAAAGGTAGAAAATTCACATTGGGAGTGAACTACATCTGGAGACCATCTTTTTATCTCCTTTAGGTGGGTTTTGGCTATTAAATTGCTTACCCTAGCCTCTGGGTAGATTTTTTTGGCAGATAATGATCCTACATAGTAAATGTTTTCTGCCTTGTATGATTTTAGGGTATTTGATAGGGTCAGCACCCTTACCTCATGACCTCTTTTTTCTAAATCTTCTTTTAAATTTAAAACAGATCTAACTACCCCATTAACTACCGGGTAGTACCAATCGCTTGTTATTAATATTTTCATAAATACCTCATTATTAGGATAACATATTTAAGATAAATTTCCAAAGTCATTTTGTCTTGGATTTTAAGTATAGACTTTTTTTGGTATAATATTTTAAAGTGAGGTGATAAAATGGGTCCTTTAATTACTACAGATGTGTTGCTTTTGGCCTTTAGTATATATATAGGTATTTTCTTTAAAAAATTTCATTCTTCATATCCTAATATGCAGGTAGGCTTTCATGTATGGGAAGTATGTTTTAGCGAAGATACCTGGTATTATGGTAATAATTTTGTGGGCAATTTATCTATAATTCTTGGTCTAATATTTTTTGGACTAATATATCCCTTATTGATTTATTTTCTAGATAATAGAAATTATCTATCAGTGCTTATAGTAATAATCGTAATTTTATACCTAGCTCTTTTAATTTTGATTACAAAACTTAGACTTAGAAACAAATTTGATTTAAAGGATAAATAATCCTTTAAATCTTTTATTTTATAAATTTTTCTATCCCTATTTTAGGGTCTTTGGGATATTCTCTTAAATAGATATTTATCCTTCTATCGTATATATCCTTATATATATCAAGGTCAAAATCGCTAGCAGCAATGAGCTCTGTTAGGCTTTTTTTACCCTCTTCTAGGTGAGAGATACCTATATTTACCTCTTCTACTTCTGTATTTTTTACGATTTTTTCTAAGTCAGTCGAATTTTCTACTATAACTATTACACTTTCATCTGTATTTTTTAAAAATTCTATGGCATCTCCCATATTTTTATAAACTCTATCTATACTCTGATCTATAGTAAGGTCCATAACCTCTTTTTTAAACTCATCATTAGCTAGCATATCGTTTGCTATAAGGCAGGTTTTAAAATCATATCCTTTCCTTAATTGGTTTACTACCTTGCTATGGGCTAGCCTAGAGTCAACTCTTACTAACTTTACATCTGCCATTATATCTTCCTAATAGTTTTAATATCTAAAGGATCATCTATAATAATATCTGCTCCTGCCCTTTCTAAAGTTTCTCTATCTCTAAAGCCCCAAGAGCAGCCTACTGTAAGAATTCCACTATTTTTCCCACATTTCATATCAACCTCACTATCTCCAAAATAAATTATATTAGAAAAGTCTTCATTAAATCTTTCTTTTATAATAAAAATACCCTCAGGTGATGGTTTTCTCTCATAGCTTTGTTTAAAACCTAGGATAAAATCAAAATAACCTTGTCCAAAAATATGTGGGATTACCTTATTAGATGTTTCATCAGGCTTGTTTGAAAAGCAGGTTATTATCTCTCCCCTAGCCTTTATTTGATCAAGAGATTCTCTTATACCCTCATAGGGTTTGGTTAGATATAAGGGATCATCATCATAAGACTTGTTATAGGTATTTAAAAAATCCTCCCTATCTTTTTTTCCACCTTGAAAACCTAGATGATCAAGGATTTTATTGACCAAAACGACAGGCCCATTTCCTACAGCCTTTCTAACAATATCACTATCAACTTCACCTAGGTTAAATTCTTTTAGGGTTTTGTTGATATGAAAGCTTATTGAATCAATAGTATTTAGTAAAGTTCCGTCTATATCAAAAATATACATTTTAACTCCTATCTTAGTTTCTTTCACTATTATGATACTTCTAACTTAAGCAAATTGTAAACTTGCTAGTGCTGGTTTAAATTGGGTATAATATTAAAGATAATATAACAAAGTTAGAAAAGAGGGTAATATGACAAACAATAGAAACCTATCCATGCTTAGTGACTTTTACGAATTTACTATGGCCAATGGATATTTCGAAAATCAAATGACTGATACGATTGCAGTGTTTGATGCTTATTATAGAAAAAATCCAGATGAAGGAGGTTTTTCTATATTTGCAGGATTAGATGACATAATTGATTATGTTAAAAATCTCCATTTTACAGATGATGATATAGCCTACCTAAAAGAAGTAGGTGACTTTACTGATGGATTTTTAGAATATCTAAGAAACTTTAAATTTACAGGCTCTATAACAGCCTTTCCTGAAGGATCTGTAATGTTTCCTAATGAGCCTATAATAACTGTAAAGGCTCCGATTATAGAATGCTCCATTATAGAAACCTACCTGCTTTTATCAATGAACTTTAATTCTCTTGTTGCAACAAAGACAAATAGGATAGTTAGGACAGCTGGTGATAGGCTTGTTATGGAATTTGGTGCTAGACGTGCCCAGGGAGCAGATGCCTCAATAAGGGGAGCTAGGGCTGCCTATATAGGGGGTGCTCCTGTTACATCTAATACCTACTCTGCCAAAAAATATGGCTACAAACCTGCTGGAACCATGGCCCACTCTTGGGTCCAAGCCTTCCCAAGTGAATATGAGGCCTTTAAGACCTATGCAAAGGTCTATCCAGAAAATTGTATTCTTCTAATAGATACCTATGATACCATCCACTCAGGATTGCCAAATGCTATGAGGGTATTTAAAGAGGTCCTAGAACCTTTAGGTCTAACAGGTGGAGTTAGGATAGATTCGGGTGACTTATCCTACCTATCCAAAGAAGTTAGAAAAATCCTAGATGAAAATGGATTTAAAGATACCAAAATAGTAGCTAGTAACTCCCTAGATGAATTTACCATCCAGTCCCTCCTATCCCAAGGTGCCAAGATCGATTCTTTCGGTATAGGTGAAAGACTGATTACTGCAAAGTCAGATCCTGTCTTTGGAGGAGTGTATAAATTAGTAGGAATAGAGGAAGATGGCAAGCTAAAAAGTAAGATTAAAGTTTCAGATAATGTAGAGAAAATAACTACCCCAGGATATAAGAAGGTATATAGGCTCTATGATAAAAATACTGGCAAGGCTGAGGCTGATTATATAACCCTAGCAGATGAAGTTATAGATGATAAAAATCCTCTAGTAATCTTTGATCCCCTATTTACATGGAAGATGAAAAGACTAGAAAATTTCAAAGCTCGTCCTATGCAAGTGCCTATATTTGAAGATGGAAAATTAGTCTATGAAAAGCCAAGCCTAGATGAGATTAGAAAATATTGTAAAAGTGAGTTAGACTCCCTATGGGATGAGATTAAAAGATTTCACCAACCACATAATTACTATGTAGACTTATCCCAAGATTTATGGAACCTAAAACAAAACCTCATCCTTGAGGCAAAGAAACATTAAAAAAATCCAGCTCTATGCTGGATTTTTTTAGTATTTACTACTTATATTTAGTTTATACTATCCCTTCCTGCATTTTTTGCAAGAAAGTATCCTCCATAGAGGCCTGCTTCATTTCCAAGCTTTGGAAATACAATATAATCCTCACTAGCTGGCCTAGCTATGTAGTGGGGATCTAGCTTGTCTAGCTGGTTTCTGATTTTTTCTATCATACCTTCCTTATTGGCCACACCCCCACCTATGATTATGATATCTGGCCTTAGGATTACGGTGAAATTTAAAAGACCCTTGGCTATATACTTAGCTATAATATCTATAGCTGGGTCATCTATATCTACATCCTGACCCTTCATCCCAGTCCTATATTCTAGAGCTGGACCTGAAACTAAACCTTCTAGGCAGGACTTGTGGTAGGGACAAATTGACTTAACCTCATCACCATCTTCCCTAACTATTTCTATATGGCCCATTTCAGGATGGGAAAATCCTTCTAATAAGACCCCATCTTGGATAAATGAAGCCCCAACACCTGTACCTATAGTTATATATAAAGAAGATTTTTTACCTGATGCAGCTCCCATCTCATATTCTCCTATCCCACTAGCACCTACATCAGTGCTTAGTCCTATTGGTAGGTTTAAATTTTTCTTAAGATTTCCTAGTAAGTCAAAATCTTTATAGGCTAACTTGGGCGTGTTTTTAATATAACCATATGTCCTAGAATCCTTATTTATATCTATGGGTCCAAATGACCCAACTCCCAAAGATTTTATATTCATACCCTTAAAAAATTTACTTATATCTTTAATATCTTCTAAGGGGGTGGTTGTTTTTATCCTTATTTCATCTATTATAGATATATCATCATCTATGATAGCACACCTAATTTTAGTTCCACCTAATTCTATTGATCCATACATTCTAAACCCTCCTTGTCTTTGGCATAGACTCTACTAGAGTTATGTCACCTTTTATGTTATACTCTTTCACATATGATGTTAATATAAAAAAGTCCCCTTTTTTTATCTTATATGACTTATCATTTATAGAAATTTCTCCCTCACCCTCAATAACTGCCTCTAACAAATAAGGATCATCTTTTGAAAAATCAGCACTTTTATATACAGTTTTCTCATTTACTGTAAAATACTCATTGTCTGTAAGTCTTCTAAGTTTATGGGATTCATTTTTAATTTCTTCGATTTGATTTTTATCTTCTAAAATCTTGATTGCTTTTTTTGATTTTTCTAGGTGGAGATTTCTTAAATTACCATCCTTATCCACCCTATCATAGTCATAGAGCCTGTAGGTTATGTCAGATGCTTGCTGGATTTCTAATATTAAGGCTCCCTTTCTTATGGCATGGACTGTCCCTGCCCTTACAAAGAAGAAGTCTTTAAAATTAACTGGGATGATTTTTAATAGCTCATCCCAGCTTTTTTCATCTATTAGCCTTATAGCTTCATCTTTATCTTTTACATTTAGGCCATAAATTATTGATGAAGGCTTTTTATTTAGGATATACCAGCACTCAGTTTTACCCCTTGAGTTTTCAAGCTTTCTTCCCATTTCATCATCAGGGTGTACCTGAATAGATAGGTCATCTTTGGCATCGATAATTTTTACTAATAATGGGAAAGTTTGATCTTTGACATTACCAAACAATTCCTTATTATTTTTATATAAATCAGCTAGATTTTCCCCCTTACAAATCCCATTAGTAACAACAGATTCCATATTCTCCATTGCAGAAATAGCCCAATATTCACCTGTATTATTAGATGGAATATCATAGGAAAACTCAGTTTTAAGTCTATCTCCACCCCAAATCTTTTGGGAAAATGCTCCTTGTAAAAATAAAATCTCTTGCATAAAAACTCCTTTACTACTCTTATAGATACCCTTGTTTTAGGGGTATAAAAAATCAGATATAAAAATATATCTGATCTTTTAAAATCTTATTTTGCGTTTTTAATAGCTTCGTTTACACCTTGTTTTAAAGCTTCGCTAGTTACTGTTGCTCCAGAAACATTATCTACTTCTGTACTATTTTTATCTTTCATAGCTGCTACTAATTCTGGAACTGCATCAGCACCGATACCCTCTGTTTCTTGGTGGTCTACCTTAATATCTTCTATAGTATCACCCTTCATAGTAACGGTAACTTTCATTTCTCCGCCATAACCTGCTACTGTAGCTTCTCCTGTTTTTTCTACATTTGTATCAGTGGAAGCTGCATCTTTATTTGTATCAGCACTATTATTAGTATCAGCACTATTGCCACAAGAAACTAGGGCTAGGGCTAGGGCAGCTACTGCTGCAAATTTTTTAAAATTAGTCATAAAATCTCCTCTGCTTTTGATTTAGAAATACTATACTATATAAGTTTCCTTTTGCAAATTCATTTTCTATATGTTTTATCATAATCCTAATTAATACGATTTATCTATCTTTTTTCCTACCTGCAAATAAAGCTGTAAGTGATGTAGTTAAAAGAGTAACTACTGATCCGAGTCCGGTTATACCTGTTTTTGGGTTGGTAGATGATTTAGCTGGTTTTGAGGTTTCTCTAATTCGTTTTTAAAAGCTTCCAGTTCATATATTGCATCTGCTAATTGTCTTTCTAAACCTTCTTTGCTTTGTTAATCCTGAGATGTTACTGTATCTGCAGCATAGGTTTTTGTTGCTGGTGCAGCTACTAGGATTAATCCTGCTGTTAGAGCT
>JAPJPH010000024.1 GCA_030825745.1 Anaerococcus sp. | reverse complement strand
TTGCTTTATATACATCACTAGCATCCATTATTGCTCTAACTACGCATATTCCATCGGCCTTGGAGTCATTTAGGATATCTAGGTTATCCTTATTTAGTCCACCTATGGCATATACGTCTATGTCTACATTTTCTTTTATTTCTGTAAGGACCTTAACTGGGGTTATTTTTGTTTTAACGTGGGTTTTTGTTTCATATATGGCTCCTACTCCTAGATAACTAGCTCCTTCATTTTTTGCTTGTCTAGCCTTATCTAGGCTTTTGGCAGTTGCCCCTATTATAGCTTGATCTCCTAAAAGTTTTCTAGCTGATTTGATACTCATATCATCATCGCCTAGGTGGCAGCCTACCCCTAGTTCCCAGGCAAGGTGAGGTTTATCATCTATTATGAGGGGGATATTATAGGTGTCGGTTAGTTTTTTTACCTTATAGCCTAAATCTAAAATTTCCCTATCGGTTTTCTCCTTCTCCCTAAGCTGGATGATATCCACCCCTCCTTTTAGGGCATCTTCTATTCTTTTTAGAAATTCTTCCTCACTATATTTATCTGAAGTTGATAATAGGTATAATTGTTACATTTTAAATCCTTTGTACTTTTGCTTTTTTTATTAGAGTTTTATCATCTATGGTGGCTATATTATCCATCAAGTCAGTAAAAAATGTGGCTAATTTTTTGCTATTAGCAAGCTCTGCTGATATTTCTAGGATAAGTGCTGCTAGAAGGCTAGCTTTTATAGGATCTGTTACTGCCATAAAGCTAGATATCATAGCCGTTAGCATGCAACCTGTCCCTGTTATTTTTGCTAGGCTCTCGCACCCATTATCTATTATATATGTTTCATCTGTGGATACTAGGATATCTCTTTTTCCAGTAATGAAGATGGTGGATTGGTATTTTTTTGCCAAATCTTTTCCTATATTTATTATTTGATCACTGGTTTTTTGGGTGATGATATCACTATCTCCCACATCTATGCCTACGGCATTTGATTTAATATCTGCTATGGCCTTTATCTCTGAGCTATTTCCCTTAATTAGGTCAAACTTATTTTCTTCTAGGAGATTTTTTGCAAAATCATACCTTAGTTTACTAGCCCCTACTCCAACCAAATCTATGGCAAGGGAAATTCCTTTTTTCTTTGCAATATGGCTAGCTAAGCTCATAGCATCCATCCTATCTTTTGTTATATTGCCTAGGTTAACGCTTAGGGATGATGAAATACTAACTATATCTTCCATTTCTAGGGGGTGCTCGGCACATATGGCCTTAGCTCCTAGGGAAAGGATAGCATTGGCACACATGGTTATGGCTATAGGATTGGTTATAGCATGGATTAGGGGAGATTTTTCGTAAAGTTTTATTCTATTTTCAAGAATTTCTTCTAGATTTTTCATACACATTTACTCCTAGTCTTTCTTGTATACTATAGAGCATTTTTGATTTTTGTAAAGATTTTAAAAATATAAAGGCTACGCTACCTCCAATTATTGTTGCTAGTAGGAAGGATGGCAAGTAGAAAAATAGGCTGATATCTCCCTTGCCCATTAAAAATGCCATGACTGGATAGCTAGCTAGGGCACCTATGATTCCTGTTCCAACTATCTCTCCTATGACTGCTGCTAGGATAGATCCTTTTGTCTTCCTATATAAAAATCCTGAAAGGAAGGCTCCAAATACCTGGCCTGTTATGGCAAGGGGTGGGATCCCTAGTAGGGTCATTCTAATACCTGCTGTGATGATTGCATTTAATAGGCAATAATATGGACCTAGAAATACTGAGCAGACTATATTTACAAAATGGGCTGTTGGGGCAAATCCCTCTACCCTAAGGATAGGTGAAATAACCACACCTATGGCAACAAACATGGATATGGTTACTAGGATCAGTACACTGTTTTTATTATTTTTTCTCATATAAGCTCCTTAAATCTTAAAAAAAGGCATGAAGAAACCCATACCCGTGGTGGTATGCCCCTTCATGCCTAAGCAATGTCTGTTGGGAAAAATCCCATATCTTTTCCTTTATTATAATAAATATTTAAAAAATAATCAAGGCTTAATAATTATCCTTACTTATATATGATATAATATAGAAAAATAAGGAGTAAGTATGCAATTTTCACAAATACCATTAATAGATAAAAAATATTATAACTTCATTTTTATGGGTCTTAGTATAGATAGAAAATCTGTAGTTGCTATGTTTGATACAAGTGGCAATACCCTAATAAAAGAATCTATGGCCAAGGACTTGGACCTTTCTTATATAGATGATGCTTATATAGATGAGAGTAAGGGTTTTAGAAGGGCCTATCTAAAATCTATGCAAATAGGTGGGCTAAAACTTCAAAAGGTTCCAGTTTTAACCTGCAAGGATGAGCTTTTAAACCTAGCTAAGGATAATAAGGGCAACAGCTTTCCTGCTGATATCATCCTAGGCTATAACCTAATAAGCCAGTTTGTTTTTAGGGGAGATTTGAGAAATTCTATTTTAGAGGTTCAAGTATCTGATTTTAAGGATATAAAAAATAAGGAAAAAACTAATATGCCAGTCTTTAATGTAGGCTTTAATGGCAAAATTATAAAGGCAAGTCTGGATAGTTCGAAGGTTTATACCAGGATAGCTAGGTCCTTATATGATATGATTGATATAAGGAAAGATTTTAAAGATACTATAGATATATTAGAACTAGGAAAAGAAGAAATTTTATATAAGGATATGTATGAATTTGACTTTGATGGTGAAAAAGTTAGCCTAGCTACAACTAGGGTAGATGATAGCCTAGATGATACTGATAACAAAATCATATTTGGAGCTGACCTTCTAACTACTACCAAATGGGCCTTATATAATCCTTCTAGGTTTATAAGGGTTAATAACTATTAGTTTAGTAAGTGAGTTTTTATAAGTAAGGATATTAGCCTATTTGCTGGTGGTAGATACAAATAATTGAAAGACCTAAAAGAAGTATATAAGATCTCTTAGGTCTTTATTTGTATCCTTGGATAAATTTTAATTCATTTTAAGAACTTTTTTTACTTAAAAGGATATTTATATATCCAAGTAATCACAAAAAACTGGACTCATGCCTAAGTTTTTTAAGTCCTTTACTACATCTAGGGTAGCCCTTTGATCATTTATTTCAAATTGACTATCTCCCTCATGTTTATTTTTATTTGACCTATGGCCTATGGATGTATCTACAGATGCAGATATTTTTGTAGCTGCATAGCTGATGGCTAGGTCTCTAAAGTCCTCAGACTCCCTAGTTGATAGGGTTATAGGGGCAAAGGGTAGAAATAGTCTAATGGCTAGCATTATTTGGAAAAACTTTTTATCTGAAACCAGGTTAAAGTCTAAGTTTTGATCAGCCCCCTTGGTTGGCCTAATCCTTGGTAGGGATATGGCAATTTCAGCGTGGGGATATTTTTTCTGGATTAGCTTAGCGTGGATACCTAATTTAAAGGCTTCTTCTATAGGATCTCCTAGTCCAAACAAGGCCCCAAAGCCTACCCCTCTCATCCCAGCTAGGATGGCCCTCTCCTGGGTATCTATCCTATAGGAGTAGGATCTTTTATGCCCTTTAGGGTGGTAGAAGTCATATATTTTTTTATTATATGATTCTTGAAATACTGTTACAAAATCAGCTCCAGCCTCTCTTAATATCTTGTAATTATCAATATTGGTTGGATATATTTCTATGCCTATGCTTTTAAAGTATTTTTTAGCAATCTTACATGCTCCTGCTATATATTCTATTGATGAAAATCTCTCACTTTCTCCAGTTAGGATAAGGACATCTTCTATGCCTGTAGCTGCTAGGGCTGCCATCTCCCTATCTATCTCATCTTCTTCTAACCTTGCTCTTGTGATATCACTTTTGGCCCTAAAACCACAGTACTTGCAAGAATTTTCGCAGTAATTTGCTATATAAATAGGAGAAAACAAGTTGACATTTGACCCAAAATATCTATACCTAGCTATTTTAGCTAAATCTCCCATTTGGTTAAATATATCATCTGATTCATTTTTTAAAAGCCTATAAAAGTCTATATAATCAAGACTTTCTTTGTTAAGGCTAGCTAGGATATCTTCTTCATTTACATCTTCATTTTTTACACTTTCATAGATTTCATCTATCTGCTTGGCTATATCAGACTCTATTATGTCCATGCCAGGAAAGTATTGTGTTACACTTTCTATATTCATATCAGTCAAAAAAGTCCCTAAGTGGTGATGATGGGTCTGCTCCTTGGTTTAGGACCCTACCTGGTTTAGCTAGGTAGGCAAGACGACCCGCCATAATACCATGTTTAAAGGCCTTGGCCATGAGGGTTATATCACTGGCACTAGCTATACCAGTATTGGCCATTATAGCTGAAGCTCCCATTTCCATAGCCTCTGCTGCCTGGGATGGCACACCAATTCCTGCATCAACTATGACAGGTAGGTCTATCTCATCTATTATTATTTTTATAAAGTCTTTGGTAGCTAGACCCTTATTAGAGCCTATAGGGCTAGCTAGGGGCATTATTGATGCTGCCCCGGCATCAGCTAGGTCTCTGGCAAAATTTAAATCTGGATACATATAAGGTAGGACTACAAAGCCCTCATCTGCCAATACCTTGGTAGCCTTTAGGGTCTCCACATTATCTGGTAAGAGATATTTGGTATCTCTCATGATCTCTATTTTCACAAAGTTTCCACACCCCATTTCACGGGCTAGCCTAGATATTCTAATGGCTTCTTCGGCATTTCTAGCCCCAGATGTATTAGGGATTGTTGTAATATCCTCAGGTATGTAATTTAGGATATTTGCTACATCTTTGGTGTTAGCCCTTCTTAGGGCAACTGTGATCATTTGACTTTCTGCTGATTTTATAGCTGCATCTATTAAATCAAGGTTGTATTTGCCGCTTCCTAAGATAAATCTAGAAGTAAATTTTTTCCCACCGAGTTCTAAGTAATCTTTATTTTCCATAATTTTCTCCTTCTACAATTAATTTTATGGCAGCTAGGGCCATAAGGTTTGCTATAACTCCCACATAGGCTAGGTAAAGTCCTTGATCTGGCTTAGATTTAAAATCTCCTATGAGCCTTACATTTTCAATTTGTTTTTCCTTAATATCTGATAGGGATCCAAGACCTGAAAGGCCAGAGCCTGTTATAAGGTGTTTGCCAGCTTTTCCTACAAAGTAGTCAAAAAGCATGGTTTTTGATTTTTGATTGTCAAAGGCTTCTATAAAAATATCACTCCTATCAGATATCTGATCCATATTATCCATAGTAAGGTATATATTTTCACTGTGGCATTTTACATAGGGAAGTGTCTTTGTAATTTTATCCCTAGTAAGCTCTTCCTTAGACCCACCAAGCTCATCTACTGTATAATTTTGCCTATTTAAATTTGATGGCTCTATCCTATCAAAGTCATACAGGAATAGCTCACCTACTCCGGCTCTGGCCAGGGTCATAGCTATGTTTGACCCAAGGCCCCCACATCCTAGGATAGAGACCTTGGCATTTTTTAGTTTTTCATTGACAAGGGGGTCTTGTCTTTTTAAAATCTCATCGCGAATTTCCATCTAACCACCTCCTACAAAGCTAAATACCTCTACCTCATACTGATCTTCCATGATGAAAGATTTAAAATCAACCCTTCTAACCAAGCTTTCATTCACCTCGCAGGCTACATGCTCAGGGTCAAAGTTATTTCTAATAAGAAAATCATGCAGGCTCTCACCTTCTACAAACTCTACCTTGCTAGTATTTAACAAGATCATCTTCTCACCTCCTTACTAAAAAAGCACGAAGGAAATACCATACCCGTGGTGGTATGCCCCTTCGTGCCGAACACTCTACTTTAAAAAATATTTTATTTTAGGCTATAAAAAAATCCCCCATCTAGGGGGATATAAAACTCAATCTTAGCTTTCTTACGACGGTCCTAACCGCATCAAGTTTTAAGGGTTGATAATTCTCTCAGCCTAATGGCACCCCCAGCCTAGCTATAGTATAGAGCAAATCAAAAAATATTGCAAGTGATTTTTTAAGTTTATGGATAAGATAATCTAAATATCATAACTCTGGGATATAAAGATAGAATTCGTTAACTTCACCTAAAATCTTTATACCTCTTTTAAGCTCTTTTATTTTTTCTATATTAGGACTTTTGCGAAAGCATCATATGGGAATATTATAAAATTTTATTGATTTTTTAATCTTCTATTACTTTTTGAGCTTTCTCTTCTTCTTTTTCATCGAAAGTTGGGTAGGATGGATTTATTTTTTCTAGCAGCTCTATTAAGGCAAGAGTTGCTATTTTTCTAGATAGCCATGGATTATCTGCTGGTAGCACATACCATGGGGCATCAGATGTTGACGTATTATTTAGCATTTCTTCAAAGGCTTTTTGATACTTATCCCAGTTTTTTCTATCTTCAACATCGGAGAATGAAAATTCATGGTTCTCTTCCTTATTTTCTAGTCTTTCTAAAATCCTATCTTTTTGCTCATCCTTTGATACATGGAAGTAAAACTTCATTACTGGAAATCCATTTTCTTTCATATACTCTTCAAAATTATTGATGTGTTTATATCTTTTCTCCCATAAGTTTGGGTCATTTCTTATCTCTTCGGGGAGGTGGTCCAAGGAATTATATATTTTTGGAGAAATGATATCTTCATAATAGGACCTATTTAAGATTGCAATCTCTCCACGTTCTGGCAATCCCTTATGCATCCTCCATAAATAATCGTGGGCATCTTCCTCCTCAGTTGGTTTGCCATAGTTAGTATTTTTTAGACCTTGAGGCATAAGATTTGAGAAAATATATTTAATTATCTCATCCTTACCTGCTGCATCTAGGGCTTGAAGGACTACCAATATCCCATACTTACTTTCTGCATTTAACTTTTCGTGAAGTTCCTTTAATCTTGGAGCCAGGTCTTCAAATAGTTCTTTTTTATGTCTTCATCTTTCTAATTACTTATTAAATAGCTATCTATATCAGCTATCTTTATTTCCTCGCCAGTTAATTTAAATTTATTGTTATCTATATTATCTCCTTTTTATATATCTACCCATATAAAATCCGATTAAATTCTGTGCTATATTTTGCCATTAAAAAACTGACCTCCTTAAGTTAGTTTTTAGGTCTAACTTTTAGGGATCAGTTCATAACTACAGTCTAATTTATTTTACATTTCTTTTTCAAATTTAGAACTCCAAAATACTCCATATATTTGTATTAAAAGATAAATTGCAATGATCATTATTATTTGCAACATATCGACACCCATCAAAGAAAAAATAATTATCATTGCTACAAATAAATAGGTCATTAGATCATAGACTTTTGCCTTTGATTTTTCTGATATCAATATATTTCTTTCGTCACTCTTATTAATTTCAAGCTCCCTTATTAACTCTTTGTTATTTTTTGTAGAGAAATGTTTAATTATATTTCTCATAAAATGTCCAAAAACTCCACAACTACGGCAATAAATACATACGGAATAGCATTAATCGCCTTATCTACACTATCAATTAAATCCATTAAAATCTAAATAATAAATCTTATCAAAAACTTGGTCTATGAATTCTCTATCATGGGAAACTGCAATTATGGCTCCCTTATAGTTTTTTAAAGCTCTTATTATCTCATGTTTAGATAGGGGTGAAAGGTTTCTGGTTGGCTCATCTAAGATTAAAACTTCTGCCTTATCCAGATTCATCTTTGCAAAAAATAATTTCGCCTTTTGTCCTCCTGATAAATAAGCTATGTTTCTAAACATTTCTTCTCTTTTAAAGTTTAGACTTCCTAAAAGATTGGAAGCTTTTGTTTGATTTTCTTTTATAAAAGAATCAGCTAGGTATTCTATAGCATTTATACCATCTTTATCAAATTCAAAATAACTTTGAGGCATATATCCTACTCTTAAGTTCAATGCTTGGCATTCAATTTTTATATTTTTTAGTAAGGTAGTTTTGCCTGCACCATTTCTGCCCACTATACATATTTTTTCAGGGCCAACTACTTTAAGCTCTATATTTTTAGCTAATATTTTATCGCCAGCTTTTAACTCATCAAGCTTATAGTCTAAGACTTGTTTACCATTAGCTACTTTAATATCTTCATCAAAAAATATATCAATAGCTTCTTCATAGTCAGGTTTTTCTCTAAGATTGGCTTCTTCTTTTTCTAGACGCCTTCCTATAGATTTTACCGCATGCATTTTTTCCTTAAGCAACCTACCTTCCACATCATTTTTAGTAGATCTTAATCTATGCTCAACGGAATCATGAACTTTTTTGTATTTTCTTAATTTATTATCAAATTCTTCTCTATCTTTATTAGCTTTATTTGTCTCTGTCTCTATAAAATTTTCTCTTTTTGACACATAGTCACTATAAGTATTGTTTGAAATAGTGTGCTTGGCCATAGACCTACGCCTGATTTGCTCCAAGTGGATTATTCTATTTGCTACATTTCTTAGCAGATTGGTATCGTGAGAAACAAATATAAGAGGGATATCTAAATCTTCCATAAAGTTTTCTAGCCATTGCACTGATTCATAGTCCAAGTCATTGCTAGGTTCATCAAATAGAAAAATCGTAGGTTCTTTTAGCATTTCTGCTATAAGTAGAATCTTAATCTTCTCCCCACCAGACAGACTTCCCATCTTTATGTCATCTGATAAAATATCATCTGGCAAGGCAAAGTCTGATAGATACTTATAAAGTTTGTTGTAATCTATCATTTCAAAGCTTACCTGCTTATAAAGATAGGCAGTGGTAGTAAGACTCGCAGCATTTTCACCCAAACTTTGTGGCAGATATCCAATTATTTCATTATTTTTATTAATTTCACCACTTATATGGCAATATTTTTCTATAGTCTTTCTATCTACAATAGTTTTTAAAAGGATTGACTTACCATTACCTTCTTCACCAATGAGTCCAACCTTGTCCCCCTTATTTAAAGTAAAATCAAAATCCTTTAATATAACCCTGTCATCTTCTGATAATCTAATTGTTAAATCTTTTATCTGTAACATATATCCTCCTTAGGACGTATGCCACATTATGAAAAATAAAAAAGCCTATCCACAAAAAAGTGAATAGACTTTCTCTAATGATAAGCAGACTAATCTTATTCACAATATGGCATACTAAAACAAGCTCCGAGAGCTTAAAATCAGTATCAAAATTTCCATATTGCTTATAAAATCAATTAAACTTACCTCCGTGTTTTATATTTCTATTAGAATATACCAGTATTCCTTGCTAAAGCAAAGGTTATGAAATGGGAGAAATAAACACCTCCAATTTTAAACTAGTCGAAATCGACCAGCTTAAAAACAAATCACTTATAGATTAACTGTTTCTTAAGGCCCAACAGCATCGAATTGCACACGGTTGAATCATGTATAATATTATTTATCGACCTGAGAACCAATATCTTCCGCCTTATAATCATCCAGACCTTCATATATATAAGATTGGTCAAGCCCCTTCATAAATACTTCTCTATCATTTATCTTATCAGTTAGAGCTTCTTTTAGAAGCATCTTGATGTATTTGCTCCTAACAGGGCTAATTTTCATAAATTCTAGATAATCAACTTTATCTACTTCCTGCCAATCTATGCACTTGGCCAAATTCTTTTTTAAAATCAAATCTAGCCATATCCTCGTAGCCCTTCCATTTCCCTCTATAAAAGGATGGGCTACATTCATCTC
>JAPJPH010000023.1 GCA_030825745.1 Anaerococcus sp. | reverse complement strand
GGTGATATATATGAAAACATTAATAGCAATAGATACAATTAAAAATTTTGAAGAGTCCATACAAATTGGCAAGATATTTAAGGAAAATTTAAAGGAAGATGTTTACTCCATCCCCCTAATAGATGGAGGAGAGGGTACCATCGAGGCTATGAAAGAGCTAGTCGGGGGAGAATTTAAGTATGTAAATGTACATAATCCATTAAACTATGCTCAAACGGCTAGGTATTTGATGAAAAATGACCTAGCTATAATCGAAATGGCAGAATCAACTGGACTAAACCTTCTTGAAAAAGACCAGTTAGATGTAATGAATGCCTCTAGCCTAGGGCTTGGTGATATTATAAAGGATTGCTTGGATAATAATGCTAAAAGGTTTTTTATAGGGCTAGGAGATACTGCATCAAATGATTTGGGTATGGGTATGCTCTATGCCCTAGGTGCTAGGTTTTATGATGAAAATGATAACTCCCTATCTCCCCTAGCCAAAAACCTGGTTGAAATTAGAAGGATAGATGCCGAAAATCTAGATCCTAGGTTTTTAAATGCAGATATTAGAGTCGGATCTAACTCAAGCCTGACCCTTTTTGGAGAAAATTCCTTTCTAGAAACTAGGATTTACCAAAAGGGAGCTGATGAATATGATATAGCCAAACTTTATAATGGAAGTAGAAATTTTACTAAACTAAGTGAACAGCTTTTGGGAGTACCTGGAGTGGACCTACCCTCTATGGGCTCAGGAGGAGGAGTTGCCTATAGCTTATTTACTTATTTCAAGGCAAGGATTCTTAGACCTATGGAATATATTATAGAAGGGGAGAGTTTCAAAAACCTAGTTAAATCAGCAGATTTTCTAATCTTAGGTGAGGATGTAAGTCAATTTCAGGCAGAGTTTTCAAAAAATCTAGCTGAAATTTCTAAATCCTATAACGAAAATATCCATATTATATTTTTAAATGATAAAAATGGTGAAATTTTAAAGCAAAAGGCGATGATTGATCAAATCTATACTTATGACTTTAATGAAAATATGGATAGGAAATCAATCCTTGAACAAATAGCTGACTTAGCCAAGGATGTAGAAAAAGTTTGCATGGATAAATTTAATAAATAAAGAAAAAAGGGTATAATTATATATTATGAATATTAAATACAAACAATTAGGAGATAGCAAGGTGACATATATACTAATGGCGATAAATATTATAGTTTTTGCCATAATGACACTAACTGGAGGGAGCGAAAATACAGCTAACCTCATTCGATTTGGGGCAAATGTTAAGCCCCTAGTAGCTGGAGGAGAGTATTGGAGGTTATTTACAGCATCCTTTATCCATATTGGAATGTTTCATATCCTCTTTAATATGTACTTTCTCTATCAAATAGGACCAACCTTTGAAAGACTTTATGGGTCATTTAACTTTTTGATAATCTATCTTTTAGCAGGGATTATGGGAAATTTATTCTCCTATGCCTTTGCCGGAGCAAATTCCATATCAGCTGGGGCATCTACCTCCCTTTACGGGATATTTGGTCTATCCCTAGGTCTTATGATCCATTATAAGGATGATCAAATCCTACATTCTTTTGGGGCAAGCTTTATATCAATTATTGCTATAAATATTATTTATTCATTAATGAGCCCTAGGGTGGGGATAAATGGACATATAGGAGGACTTTTAGGTGGTCTACTTTTAGCTGGAGTATTTCCGGTTATAAATAGGAGCCTACCTACATCAACCCTTATTATATCAGTAGCAGCCTTTGTAATACTAGCCTACTTATTTATAAGGATAGGAAATAATTCCTTAAGCCTATGAAATATCAAGGCTTTATAGTAGATTAAGATAGTTAATAGCAAAAAGGATGAAAAAGTAAGAGACCTAGATACTTTTACAAAAAGTAAGTTGTTAAAGATGATGATGGTAAGTTTAAAATAGATATAGAAAATTATTAAAAGGAGTAAACATGGAAAGAAGTCAAGTAGAAGAAAGGTTAAAGTGGGATACCTCATCCATATACAAGGATGATGAGGGTTTTTATGAAGATATTGAAAAGGCCAAGAAATTAGCTGACAAGCTAAAAGACTTTAAGGGCAAGATTGCAAGTGATTTAGAAACTTTCAAGAAGTTTTTAAAGCTAGAAGAAGAGTTTTCTAGAACCATAGAAAAAGCCTATGTATACTCCCACCTTAGAAATGATGAGGATACTAGGGTTACTAAATACCAAGAAATGAACCAGGTGGCATCTAACACCCTAGCATCTTGTAGCCAAATCCTATCTTTTATAAGCCCAGAGCTTTTATCAACAGATAGGTCAACAATAGACGAGTACCTAAAAGATGAAGAGATATCCTACCTAAGCCACCACTTTGATGATATCTTTAGATACAAAGACCACACCCTAGATGAAAAAAGCGAGATGATCATAGCATCTTACTCAAAACTATCAAATAACCCAACATCTACCTACATGGTCTTTAATAACGCTGATCTAACATTTCCAAGTGTTAATAAAGATGGAGAAGAGATAGAAATATCAGATGCCAACTTCACCACCCTCCAAGAAGACAAGGATAGGGATTTTAGACGTGAGGTTTATGAAAAATATTATAAGACCTACAAGCAATTTTCAAACACCCTAGCATCTACCCTAGATGGAGAGGTAACCAGCCACAATGTTGAAGCTAAACTTAGAAACTTTAAGTCAGCTAGGCAAATGAGCCTATATAAAAATAACCTCCCAGAAGAGATCTATGATAATCTTTTAGAAGTAGTCCATGAAAATGCTGATATCCATAGAGACTACACTACTCTTAGAAAGGAATTTCTTGGAGTAGATGACCTAGGTTTCCATGATATCTATGTGCCTTTAGTAAAAGATTATGATAGAGTTATTGAATTTGATGAGGCCAAGGAAATTGTCCTAGAGGCTATAAAACCTCTGGGTGAAGAATATGTAAGGGTAGCTAGAGAAGGCTTTGAGTCAAGATGGTTTGATGTATGTCCAAATAAGGGCAAAAGATCCGGTGCCTACTCATCAGGATCTTATGATACCCAACCATATATCCTATTAAACCATACCAATACTATAAATGACCTCTTTACAATAGCCCACGAGCTAGGCCACTCCATGCACTCATATTACACAAGGAGCAATCAACCATATGAGTATGGGTCATATTCAATCTTTTTAGCAGAGATTGCATCAACCACCAATGAGTTATTACTCCTAGATTACATGCTAAATAACAGCCAAAGTGAGGCTGAAAAATCCTATCTACTAAATTACTTTGTAAACCAATTTAAATCAACAGTATTTAGACAAACCATGTTTGCAGAGTTTGAACATGAGGTAAACAAGTTAGTAGAAGCTGATGAACCTATCCCAGCTGAAAGACTTTCAAAAATCTATGGAGACTTAAATAGAGAGCTATTTGGTGATGATATAGATGTAGATGAGTATATATCAACAGAATGGGCTAGGATTCCTCACTTTTATATGTTCTACTATGTCTTCCAATATGCGACAGGCTTTATGTCTGCAGTAGCCCTAAGCCAAAAAATCCTAAAGGGCACAGATGAAGATAGAAAAGCCTACCTAGACTACCTAAAGGCAGGTAGGAGTGAGTACCCACTAGATGTTCTTAAAAAAGCAGGGGTAGATATGACTACAAAGGCACCTATGCAAGAGGCCATGGATGTAGCAAGAGATGCCCTAAAAAATTTAAGAGAAGCTATATTATAAAAAGTGAAAGTTGATGGACTTAGGTCTATCAACTTTTTTAATGAAATTAACTAGGTATTATATTTGACTTGCTTTTCTTAGACTATAAGATTTCTAATAGAATTTACTCATACTCATATAGGGGAAGATTTTTTTAAAGTGGATAAGGGTTAATAAAGATTTTACATATACTAAATAATATTTAAACAAATATAGGCTAGGATTATCTAAGATAAATAAATAAGGAGATAAATTATGTTAAATATTGCCCACAGAGGGTTTAAGGGAGCCTTTCCAGAAAATACCATGCTAGCTTTCAAAAAAGCTATAGAGGCAGGTTGCGATGCAATTGAATTTGACATCCACCTAAGCAAGGATAATGAGCTTGTTATAATCCATGATGAAAAGTTAGATAGAACAACTGATCTTAAGGGATTTATCAAAGATTTTACCCTAGAAGAGCTTAAAAAGGCTGATGCTTCAAAGCTTTATGAAAATATAGAAAAAGAAGAAATACCAACACTTAGACAATATTTTGACTTCATAAAAGATAAGGATATCATAACAAATATAGAATTAAAGACATCTATAATAACCTATGATGGTATAGAAGATGAGCTTCATAGGCTAATAAAGGAATATGATATAAAAGATAAGCTAATAATTTCTTCCTTTAATCATAACAGTCTAGTTAGGATGAAAGACCTAGACTCTGATATAAAATGCGGGGTTCTAGAATCATCTAGGCTATATAGGCCATGGGAGTATGTAAAAAGCCTTGGCATGGAATATTTCCATCCCCTAAATTTCACTGTAAATAAAAAGGTTATAGATAAATTTAGAGAAGATGGGATAGGGGTCAATGTTTGGTTTGGAATATCAGATTATGATTTTAAGGAAGTTTATGATATGAATCCAGCTGGACTTATAACAGATTATCCAGATAGGATAGCTAAATTTAAATAAGGTTAAGCCCATACAAGATTTTAAGTAATTTTGTATGGGTTTTTATTTTTGTCTATAAAAGATATTAGTCATGCCAGTATAAGGAAAATGTAAAATATGAAAATGTGAAAATTTCAACATCATTTTTGGGAAAAAGTTTTATTTGTAAAGAAAGTTTTGAAAATAAAATGATTTTTTTACACAAAGTTTACCAAAAAAAGAAATAAGTTTTATAATTAATCTTTATACTAGATTAGTAATAAAAATTTAGGAGGATGTATGTTTAATACAAAGAAAGTTTTTAGTCTATTACTTACAGGTACCATGCTTTTTGCTATGTCTGCTTGTAGTGGAGATAACGGAAAAGGTGCAAGCAGTGATGATACCAACAAGGCTGCTACAGAAGAAGCAAGCAAAAAAGAAGAAGCCAATGATGGAAAAATCCATCTAACATATTGGTATGCTTGGAAAGATAAGATAGGTGAAAGTAAAGAAGAGCTAGTTAAACAATTTAACGAAAGCCAAGATGAGATAGTAGTAGAGGCAGAGTACCAAGGTTCCTATGATGAACTTTCTTCAAAGACTCAAGCTGCCAAGGCTGCTAACAATGCCCCAGAAATATTTGAGGTAGAAATTGCAAATATGTACACCATGGCCAAGGGTGGTATGCTAGAGAACCTATCACCTATGGTAGATGATGAAGTAAACATAGATGATTTTAACGAAGGTTTAATGCATGAAGCCTATATAGATGATAACTTATATGGACTTCCTTTTTATAGGTCAACACCAATCATGTATAAAAATATTGACATGCTAAAAGAAGCGGGTCTAGACCCAGAAGGTCCAAGAGATTGGAAAGAGTTTAAGGAATATGCTGAAAAACTTAGGGATAAGGATAAGGGTCAATATGCCATGACCTACCAACTAGACCCATGGTTTTTAGAAGCTATGGTATATTCATCTGATGGATATTATACCAAGGATGGCAAGGCTGGATTTGATCAAGAAGGAACTAGAGAGCCAGCTAAGTTCTTACAAGAGCTATATAAGGAAGATCTAATCAAGGTTCCATTAGGAGAAACTGCTAGTGAAACCTGCCGTCAAGACTTTGTCAATAAAAAGTCAGCCCTATACTTTACTTCAACAGCAAGTCTTTCCCAATTAATGCCACTAGCAGAAGAAAGCGGATTTGACCTAGATGTATCATTTGTACCAGGTAATAAACACTATGCAGTACCAACAGGTGGTTGTAATATAGTAATCACATCTGGCCAGAGTGATGAGGTAAAAGAAGCTTCATGGAAGTTTATAAAATGGATGACAGCAACAGATCAAAACGCATTTGCAAGTGAGTATACAGGATACCTACCAACTAGAAAATCAACAGTTGAAACAGATAAAATCAAAAAACTTCATGCAGATACTCCACAATATAAGGTAGCCCAAGACCAACTAGAATATGCTCAATCTAGACCAATTGCCAAGGGATGGCCAGAAATGGAAAAACTTCTTTATGAAGGAATTTCAAACATAGTAACCCAAGGAGCTGATGTAGATCAAACATATGATAGTCTACAAGAGCAATCAAAAACAATATTAACATTTGAGTAGGAAAAAATGGCTAGCGTAAAACTAGAAAATATATATAAAAAATATGATGGAAATAGTGAATATTCAGTTAAAGATGTTTCTATAAACATAGAAGATGGGGCCTTTGCAGTTTTTGTAGGCCCTTCTGGATGTGGAAAATCAACTACCCTAAGAATGATAGCAGGTCTTGAAAAAATAACTGATGGGAAAATTTATATAGGAGATAGACTAGTTAATGATGTAGAACCTGGTGATAGAAAAGTTGCCATGGTATTTCAAAACTATGCCCTATACCCAACCATGACAGTTAGAGAAAATATAGAGTTTGGCCTTATAAATAACAAGGTTCCAAAAGATGAGAGGGATAGACTCATCAAAGAGATTAGTGAGATAGTATCCTTAGATAAGTATATGGACAGACGCCCATCCAACCTATCAGGTGGTCAAAGACAAAGGGTAGCCCTAGCCCGTGCTATGGTAAAAAAACCTGACCTTTTTATCCTAGATGAACCCCTATCAAACCTAGATGCTAAACTAAGGGTTGCTATGAGGGTTCAGCTTAAAAGAATCCATGAACAATTAGGTACAACTTTCATCTATGTAACCCACGACCAGGTAGAGGCTATGAGTATGGGTACTCAAATTATAGTAATGAATAATGGATCTGTCATGCAAGATGCAACTCCAGAAGAAATATATAGACACCCAGAAAATGTCTTTACAGCTAAATTTATAGGCTCACCTCCTATGAACGTAGTCAAGCTAGATGATGATAAAAAGAAATTCTTTGATATTAAAGATCCTAGAGTAAGTTATCTTGGTTTTAGACCAGAAGATATAAAAATTGTTGATAAAAAATCATCAAATAACTCTCTTTCTTTTATAGCTAAGATCATAAGTGTAGAGCCACTAGGATCTGAGACCATTTATACCCTAGAAAGTAAGTTTGGATTTTTCCAAATGAAATCTTTCGATAAACAGATCTTAAAAGAAGGCGAAGTAATTTGTGAGATCAAGGATGAGTATGTCAAATACTTTGATCAAAATGAAGCGAAGATAGTTGATCCTAAAATAAAAAATAATACAGATAATATTTTAGAAGATAATACTTTAGTTAATAAGGAAAGTGAGGTATATGAAGTTGGCTCAAGCAATAGAGAAAACCAAGAATCAACAACCTATATCTCAAAGTAAGACTAAAAAGAAGGTCCTACCCTACCTTATGGTAGCTCCTTCTATGCTAGTTTTTATCCTATTTTCCTTTATACCAATTATCTACATGGTGTATCTGTCCTTTCATGATTGGAATTTCATATCACCTGATATGAATTTTGTAGGTCTTAAAAACTTCCAGTTTTTATCAACAGATCCTAGGTTTTTACAAACTATGAGAAATACCTTCCTATATACAGTCTTAACTGTACTAGGCTTTGTAATTCTTGGAATTTTAATGGCCCTTGCCTTAAATAAAAATACCAAGGTCCATTCCTTCATGCAATCTACTATATTTGCACCTCACATTATATCCCTAGTTTCCATATCCATGCTATGGCTATGGCTAATGGATTATGATTATGGACTATTTAATTATATTTTAGGAAAATTTGGAATAAACCCAGTAAGATGGCTTACTGATCCCAATGTAGTAATGTATTCTCTCGCAGCTGTAAGCGTATGGAAGGGGGTTGGATATTATTGTCTAATCTTCCTTTCAGGTCTTCAAGCTATACCAAATGATATATACGAAGCAGCAGCTCTAGATAACACTCCATGGCATAGAAAGCTATTTAAAATAACAATCCCTATGCTATCACCAACCATATTTTTTGTAGGAATCACCAGTATCATAGCAAGCTTTAAGGTATTTGAAACTATATCTATCATGACCCAGGGTGGGCCAATGAATGCATCAAATACCATAGTTTATTATATCTATGAAACAGGTTTTAAATTCTTTAATATGGGACTATCATCTGCTGCAGGAGTTATCTTATTTATAGTAATAGCTATCCTTACTTTTTTATATTTTAAGCTTATGGCTAAGAGAGTTTACTACAATTAAGGAGAATGATTTGATTAAAGAAACACCAATTAGAAAAGTATTAAAATATATAGCCCTAATTATAGTAAGTGTAATATTTTTAGGACCTTTCTTGTGGATGGTATTTACCTCCTTTAAACCCCTAGTTGAGACTTTAAGGATACCACCAACCTTTATCCCAGAAACTTTCCAGCCTAGTAACTACAAGGATGCCTGGGAGTCAGGACCATTTTTACACTACACCAAAAACTCTGTTATAGTAACACTATCAGTTGTAATCTTACAACTACTTACTATAGTTCCAGCAGCCTATGCCTTTGCTAAAAAAGAATTTAAAGGCAAGCGTGCCCTATTTTCATCAATCCTAATAACCATGATGATCCCAGCCCAACTAATATTTTTACCAGTTTACCTAATGTTCTCTAAGGTAAGTATGATAAATAGCCTAGGATCTTTGATCCTTCCTTGGGCATCATCAGCCTTTGGGATATTTTTGCTAAGACAAAGGTTCATGCAAATACCAGATGAAATCATAGAAGCTGCCATCCTAGATAAGACCCCAGAATGGAAAATTATCTATAAAATAATGCTCCCTCAAGCTAAGGGAACTGTTATAACTATTGCCCTATTTACCTTCATTTCTACATGGAATGATTATTTTTGGCCTTTAGTAATGACATCAAATGATAGTGTCAGAACCCTACCTTTAGGAGTATCCATGCTAAAATCAACCCTAGATGGAATCCAGTGGAACACTGTAATGGCAGGAAATGTAATACTAATCCTACCTATAGTAGTAGTCTATCTCCTAGCTCAAAAACAAATAATAAAAGCCTTCACTTATAGCGGAATCAAATAGGAGAATAAAATGAAACCACTTTTTGTAATATCCCTAGATGCCCTAGGTTTTTGTGATGAAGATATATATAAAAACCTACCATTTTTTAGCAAGATGATAGAAAAAGGAACCTGGATTAGAAGGTTAGAATCGGTATATCCAACCTTAACCTATGCTATCCACTCATCCATAGTAACAGGAAGATATCCAGTAAACCATGGGGTAGATAATAACCTTAGACTTCAACCTGAAAGATCAGCCATGGACTGGCACTGGGATGAATCTGACATAAGGGAAGATACCATCTTTAGAAATGCCAAAAAAAAGGGAATGACCATAGCAGCCTTCTCATGGCCTGTAACAGGGGGGATGGATGCAGAATATAACATCCCAGAAGTGTGGACCTTTGAAAATGAAACCTATGTTGAGCATCTAAAAAACCAAGGTAGTAGAGAATTTATAGAAGAAGTTATAGAAGAATTTGGTCAACCTGATAGAAATAACAGTCAAAAAGTTAAAGATAAGTGGCATTCTGATGCAGCAAGCTACACCTTTAACAAATATAGGCCAGATATAACCTTCATCCACCTAATAGATGTAGACCACCAAAAACATATCCTAGGACCAAACCACTTT
>JAPJPH010000022.1 GCA_030825745.1 Anaerococcus sp. | reverse complement strand
AGTCTAAATAAAATTTCCTATGAAAATCTAGCTTATGATAAAACTTTCGGTAGGTTTCTAATACTTGGATCTTTTTGTGAGATTAGAAAATTATTAAAAAATATGCCAAAACAGCTAGTCACTGACTATTATTCAGTTCAGACAGCCCCATTTTTGATAGAGGTGATGAATAAAAATACAAATAAAGGCTCTGCCTTAAGAAAGATAGCTGACCAATTTGACATTAAAAAAGAAGAGATAATGAGTATAGGTAATGAAAAAAATGATATACCTATGCTAGAAGCTACTGGTTTTAGTGTAGCCATGGCAAATTCAGTAAAAGAATTAAAGGCTAAAGCAGATTTCATTACAAAAACTAACCTAAATTCTGGAGTTGCCTATGCCATAAATAGGCTAATAGATAATAATCTCAATGCCTACAATTAATTAATTTAAAAAGGCTGAAGTAAGGCTAAAAAATGTAGCCTAGGATCAGCCTTAATTTTTTATTAAAGTTCCTTATATTCCTTATGTTTTTTTATATCATAGTCTAATCTTTTTCTTAAAGTAATTAATTTTCTAACTACTTTTTCGACAGACCTTTTTGCCTTGTTTATGTCTAGTTCTCTTTTTCTCATACTTGTTCTTAGGGCTATATCTTCAAGTTTTGAGTTAGTATTATTATACTCAGTCATCTTTTTTGGAAGAATTAATATATCAGCAAGAGACCTATCAAATAATAATAATTTATTCTCAAAATCTAAGATAACTTCTTGGGCTCTATCTATACTTTTATTAACACTCTTATGCTTAGATCCCCTAATAAAATTACCTACTTTATTGCCTCTTAGTAGATCACTGCCTGTAAAATCAGACTTGTTATCTATTTTTCTGCTGGAAGTTTGTAAAACTCTTATTACATCTTTACCTTCTTTAATTAATTTATCTACCTCTAAAATTTTCTTATTTAAATCAGTAATCTTTTTATTTATATCTGTCATAGCTGATATCCTCCTAGCTTATATATTTATACCCATTTATTAAAAATTTTAAATTTGTCCTCTACTTTTATATTAGTATAGTTATAATGTATAGAAAAAAAGGAGAGAACATGGCTGAAATATTATACTACAACCCAATTGATATGGAAAAATATGAAAGATTCCAAGAAATTTGTAATAAATTAGATATTAAAATTATAGAAGTAGGAAAAGATCACCTAGATCAAAAAATAGGTTATCTGTTAAATATAGATGGCTATAAAGAAAATGAAAATTTAAACGAAGTTAGTGAAGATGAGTTTAACTTTGACTTTACTTTATATAATGGCTTTGAAGACCAAGAACTTTTTAATCTTCTAGATACCCTTAGAGAGGCTAAGGCTAGCGTCCAACATAAGGCTGGTATTACAAAAAATAATGTTAAGTGGACTTTAAGAGAGCTTCTAACTGAAAATGACAGGGAAGCAAAGATGATGGGACTTATCCATAGGATAAATGCTTTGTTGGATAAGGCTGAAAATTTAGAAAAAGAATATGGTAAAGATGAATCTTTGCATAAGCTCTGTGAAGAAGTGATGGAGTATTTCAATAATTCTAGCCTATTTGAACTAGATCTTGCAAAAAAATATTACCTAAAGTTATTAGATGAAACTTTAAGGGTTGAGAAAGAAAACCAATAGAAAAAATCCTCTGATTATTTAACTAATCAGAGGATATTTTAATTATAGGCTAGCTCTTTCATCTGTAGCTAAAATGTTTGCTCCTGTATTTAGGACATTTTCTATTACTATATCTCCTATATGAACTGGGGCTTTTATTTTTGCCTTGTTTATTTCTGTCATTATATCAAAAATCATACCTTTAGGTATTGCTTCGCTAGTTTTTACAGGCACAGATACCTTATCAGACCCTTCTACAGATACTGATGAGCAAACCATCCTTTTTGGGTTAGTTATTTCATCTCTTGCATATTTTTCGCCCATTTTGCATCTGTTACCTTCTATGTTTGTGATATTTTTATCATCATCTAGACTTACTACTACCTGGCATCCCATAGGACAATTTATACATGTTAGTTGCTTTTTCATTCTGCCTCCAATTTTACACTGATCTTTTTAGTATCTTCTTTTAGGTCAGATTTTTTTATTGTTATAGATTCCATTTCACCTGGAGCTAGGACTCTTTTTTTCCTAGAAAATATTTGCTCATTATCAGCATAGGCTGCGATTTTTCTAGATGGATAAACATTGTTTACCCTAAATCTAAGGGTTAGACTTTCAGGCATGGTTTCATAGTTAATATATTGAGGGATTGTATAGCTTACCCCATCTTCTGCTTTTACTTCTATACTTTCTTTATCTGATAATCCAAATTCTCCCTTGATATATTTGGCAGCATTTAGACCTGCTATTTCGCTTTCTTCAGATACAAAGTCTACTAGATCATGAACATGAAGTACATTTCCTGCTGCAAATACACCATCAACAGATGTCATTAGTCTATCTGATACTACTGCTCCCTTGGTTTTATTATCAATTTTTATATTAGCTTCATTAGTTAACTCATTTTCTGGGATTAGTCCAACTGATAGGAGGATTGTATCACATTCAATGAATTTTTCTGTATTTGGTATTACCTTTAGGTTCTTATCTACCTTTGATAGGTAAACTCCCTCAACCCTATCAGTTCCTTTTATTCCTGATATGGTTGTTGAGTAATATAGGGGTATATCATAATCATGTAGACATTGAACTATATTTCTTTTTAGTCCCCCTGAAAATGGCATTAACTCTGCCACACATTCTACCTTGGCTCCTTCTAGGGTCATACGTCTAGCCATGATTAAACCAATATCACCACTACCTAGAATAACTACTTTTTTTCCTGGTAAGTATCCATCAATATTTACTAGTTTTTGGGCAGTTCCTGCTGAGTATACTCCTGCAGGTCTAGATCCTGGAGTATTTAAGGCTCCTCTAGGTCTTTCTCTACAACCCATAGCTAGGATTATAGCTTTTGGTTTTATACTAACTATCCCATCTTCTTTGTTCATTAATGTTATAGTTTTATCTTCGTGCATATCTATAACTATGGTATTTAATTTTATATCTATATCACGCTCTTTTGCCATTTTTATAAATCTTTGAGCATATTCTGGTCCTGTTAATTCTTCTTTAAATCTTTGTAGACCAAAACCATTATGGATACATTGGTTTAATATACCACCTAATCTTTCATCTCTTTCTACAACGAGGATGTTTTTTATTCCCTCATCATAGGCCTTTATAGCAGATGCTAGTCCTGCAGGACCTCCACCTATTACTACTAAATCATAATCTTTCATCTTGCCCCCCTATTTAATCTTTTCTACTATATAAGAAGATCCATTACCTTTTTTGGTTAAATCTTTCATGTCACAATCTAATTCTTTTTCTAGGATTTCTAGGATATGAGGAAGACAGAATCCTCCTTGGCACCTACCTGCTGTAGCTCTAACTCTTCTTTTGATACCATCAACAGTTTTTGCTCCTAGTGGTGCATGAATAGCATCTAGGATTTCTCCCTCTGTTACCTTCTCACACCTGCAGATTATTTTTCCATAGGCTGGGTTTTTCTTGATTAGTTCGTTATGTTCTTCTTTGCTTAGCTCACTAGTTTTTGGAATTGGATTTCTTCCTGGTTTAAATTCTTTATTTTCATCTAATTCTAGGCTATCTTTGATAAGTCCTGCCATATATTCACCTATAGCTGGTGCTGATGTAAGACCTGGTGATTCTATACCTATACAGTCAAAAAATCCTTTTTTACTTTCTTGTAGAATAAAGTCTCCAGAAACTTCGTGGGCCCTATTTCCTGAAAATGATGTTATTACACTTCTAACTGGTACATTTCTAACAGTTTCATTACATTTTTCTACAACTTCTTGAATTCTCTCTGCTGTAGTTACTGTATCATCTTTTTCATCAACAAAATCTGATGTTGGGCCAAGTAAGATGTTATTATCTATAGTTGGAGAAACAAGGATACCCTTACCTTTTTCTGTAGGTAGGTTAAACATAACATGTTTTACAAATCCTTGGCATGATTTATCTAATAGTAGATATTCTCCCCTTCTAGCCTTTATTTCATATTTATCATCAAATAGGTTATTATGAATTTCATCAGAATGTAGACCTGCTGCATTTACTACAGCCTTAGTTTCAATTTTTTCTCCACTTTCTGTTATAAGGGTGTAATGCCCATCATTTTCTTCTATCTTTACTATTTTTGTATTAAATTTATAGTCTACTCCATTTAGGTTAGATCCTTCAGCAAAGGCTATATTCATTAAAAATGGATCAACTATTCCTGAATGTTCACATAAAAGTGCAGCATAGACATTCTCTTCAACATTTTCTTCAAGTTTTAGTATTTCATCCCTATAGATTATCTTTAAGTTTTTTAATCCATTGTCTAGGCCTTGCTTATATAGAGCCTTTAGTTTGTTAAATTCTGATACATCATGGCATAAAACCATAGATCCTATTTGTTTATATGGAAAAGATAATTCTTTACTTATCTCATCCATCATTTGGTTACCTCTAATATTCATTTTAGCTTTCATAGTACCCGGTTTGGCATCATAGCCTCCATGGCATATACCTGAGTTAGCCTTAGATGTTCTTTCACAAACATCACTTTCTGCCTCAACTACTAAAAAGTTACCCTCATATTTTGACAAATTGTAGGCAACGGAAGTACCTGTAACTCCTGCACCAATGATTACTACATCTAACATATCTTCTCCTTTTTATGTACTAAAAAAGCCCCTCAATGGGGCTCTTTTTAAGCAAAGAGCGCCCGTAAACTTTAGTACACTCTTTCTCTTATTATTATTTATTTTTATTCTTCTTTTAAGTCCTTGGCCCAATCTACTGCTCTAGAGATTGCTTTTTGCCAGTTGTAATCTTTCTTATCTCTTTCTTCTTCACTAATTTGTGGTTTGAAAGCTTTATCTACTTGTCTATATTTTACTATTTCATCTAGGTTTTCAAAGTATCCTACAGCTAGACCTGCAAGGTAAGCAGCTCCTAGAGCTGTTGTTTCTAGTGTTTTTGGTCTTTCTACTGTTGTTTGGATCATATCTGCTTGAAATTGCATCAAGAAGTTATTTGCACTAGCACCACCATCTACCTTTAACTCTTGTAGTTTGTTGCCTGAGTCTATACTCATTGCAGTTAATACATCATTTGTTAGGTAAGCTAGAGATTCAAGTGTTGCTCTTACTATATGATATTTGCTAGTTCCACGAGTTATACCTACTATAGTTCCTCTTGCATATGGATCCCAATATGGAGCTCCCAGTCCTGTAAAGGCAGGAACTACATAACAACCTGCTGTATCTTCTACCTTAGTTGCCATATATTCAGTATCATCTGAAGCATCTACTATTCTAAGTTCATCTCTTAGCCATTGAACTGCAGAACCTGCAACAAAGATTGAACCTTCAAGGGCATAATTTACTTTACCTTCTTCTAGGCCCCATGCAATAGTTGTTACTAGACCATTATCACTTTTAACTGCTTCTTCACCAGTATTCATTAGTAGGAATGCTCCTGTACCATAGGTATTTTTAGCATCTCCAGGATTAAAGCATGTTTGGCCAAATAAGGCTGCTTGTTGGTCTCCTGCTATACCAGATATTGGAATTTCACCTCCAAAATGAGTTGTAGCAGTTCTACCATATTCATAAGAAGATGGTTTTACATCTGGTAGCATTACTTTAGGGATATTTAGCATTTCGCATAATTCATCATCCCACTCAAGTGTATTTATATTATAAAGCATAGTTCTTGAAGCATTTGAGTAATCTGTCACATGAACTGCTCCACGAGTTAGGTTATATACTAACCATGTATCAACAGTACCAAATAATAGCTCACCAGCTTCAGCTCTTTGTTGACCATTTTCGATATGATCTAGAATCCATCTAATTTTTGTAGCTGAGAAGTATGGGTCAACTACAAGACCTGTTTTTTCTTGGATAGTTTTTCTATAACCATCTTTTACTAGTTGATCGGCCATATCAGCTGTACGTCTACATTGCCATACTATAGCATTATATACTGGTTGACCGGTAGATTTCTCCCAAACGATTGTAGTTTCACGTTGGTTTGTAATTCCTATTGTAGCAATATTTGTAGCATCGATATTAATCTTTGCCATAGCTTCAATACAAACACCTAGTTGGGTTGACCAAATTTCTGTAGCATCATGCTCTACCCAGCCTGGTTTTGGGAAATATTGGGTAAATTCTTTTTGGGCAACTGATTTTATTTCACCTTTTTTATCAAAAATAATTGCTCTATTGCTGGTTGTACCTGCATCTATGGCCATAATGTACTCATTCATAATATCCTCCTTACATCTGCCAAACACTCAAATTTGATGATGAAATCGCAATAGCTCCTGCTTTTAAGGCAGAGATTACATCTTCTTTTTCACTAATTAAACCACCTGCTATAACAGCAATATTGGTCCTTTTTATTGTATCTTCAATAATTTTTGGCATAATTCCTGGTAGGATCTCTAAAAGATCACAGTTAGCATGCTTTATAGATTCTTTCATAGTTTCATATGATAAGGAATCTATAACAAAAAATCTTAATACTGTAAAAAGCCCAAGCTTTCTTGCATAGGAAACATTTGATGGTTTTGTAGAGATTATTCCATCAGCCTCAGTATAATTTTTTATAAATGATGCTGATAGAGTCGAAGAAGATAGTCCCTCTATCAAATCTTCATGAACAATAACAATCTTATCTTTTTTCTTAAGTTTCTTGACTATAGTAGGTAGGGTTTCTATATTTCCAAATAAGACAAATACTACCCTATTTTCACTTTCAAGGCATTTTTGAAAATCTTGATTATTTTTTATTGCCATAATAACAGGATTATCAAAAAGTGCTTCAAAAATTTCATCCCTTGTCATAAAACCTCCAAAAAAAGACAAAACGAGCTAGATAAAAATAATCCGCTCGTCCCTCATCATCTCTATTAATATACCTATATATTATCATAAATTATTCTAGTGTGCAAATCTTTTCCCTATAGAACTTAGTTAAATTTTTGTTCACCTTCTCTTACTCCATCCCCCATCAAAACTTTTGGAATGGTCTTTAAGAAAATCTTTACATCTAATAAAAGTGAAATCCTTTCTGCATACTCCTTATCAAATAAAGCCTTAGTTTTAGGATCTACATTATCCCTACCTGATATCTGGGCTAGTCCTGTTATTCCAGGTTTTACCCTATCTGCCTTATAGGTGGCTCTTAAATTAATAAGCTCTTTCTCACTTAATACTACCGGTCTTGGCCCAACAAAACTCATATCTCCCTTTAGGATATTTATAAGTTGGGGAATCTCATCTATACTTGTTTTTCTAATAAACTTACCAAACTTACTTATATATTGGTCGGCATCTTTTAGCTGCCAGGTTGGGGCATCCTTGGGTGCCTTATCACTCATAGACCTAAATTTAATACATTTAAAAACCTCACTATTTTTTCCAACCCTATTTTGGGTGAAAAATATTTTCCCTCTTGGTTCATCTATTTTGCTAAATATACTTACCAATAGAAAAACTGGTGATAGTAAAATTATAAATATTAAACTAATTAAAAAATCAATAATATTTTTTATGTATTTTCTATACATATTTACCCTCATAATAAAATTAAATGAATAAGCCTATTTCCTCTTCATTTAACTCTCTATACTCTCCCTCATTTAAATGTGGATCTAATAATAAATCTCCAATTGAGACTCTTTTTAAGCTAGTAACTTGATTTCCCATATTAGAAAACAATCTTTTTACTAAATGGAACTTTCCCTCTATTACTGTTACATAGGCTTTTTTATCATCTATAATTTCTAATATAGCTGGTTTAGCCACATAATCATCTTCTTTAATGTAAATACCCTCTTTAAATTTTTCAATTAGGTCCCTATCAATCTTATCCTTACTTTCTACTAGGTATTTTTTGTTAATTTTTGAGTTTGGAGATGTCACCCTATGGATAAACTTTCCATCTGTTGATAAAAGTAATAGGCCTGTTGTATTTTTATCTAATCTTCCTGCTATAGATAAACCTATTGACTTATAAAAGTCATCTAGAAGCTCTATTACTGTAGGGTCCCTATCTTCAGTTGCTGATAGGTAACCTGCTGGCTTATTTAACATAATATAAATATTTTCAAAATATTCTACATACTCTCCCCTGTAAAATACCTCATCAACTTCAGGGTCTACTTGGTAGGAGCTATCTTTAATGACTTGACCATTTACTAAAAGTTCTCCTTTTTTGGCTAGTCTTTTTATATTTTTTCTACTATCTAGCCCAGAATTTCCAATCATCTTATCAACTCTCATAGCTTACCCCTTTCTAGTACATTCTCTGTGGCAGCTTTAAGTTCATCAAAAGATTCATAAAATCCTTCAAGGTAGTCCCTGCCTTTTTCTGTTATATAATAATACTTCCTTTTTGGACCTATGCTAGATTTTTTGTAGGTTGCTAAGATATAGCCCTTCCTAGCTAGTCTAATTAGTATAGGATATACTGTACCCTCAGTCATAGAATAAAATCCACTTAATTTCAATTCTTCAACTATTTCATAACCATATGTTTCATTATTTTTTATTATATGAAGGATTACCCCATCGATAAGTCCTTTTAACATTTGAGATTGAATCATAATATCACCCTTTTTGTATATTGTATTACAAAGTAGATCTTAATCAAGACGGTCGCAGTAATACTTCATCGGGCAATACCTACACTGGGATAAATCATTAGTTTTAATATTGAAATTTTCTTCTATGATATTTTTGCCAACTTCATCTATAATATTTAGGTTAAAGTCTTTTTCAAAAACTTCTATTAGTTCATCTTCTTCTATGAAATATAGAAACATTGAAATAACCCTTTCACCATTCATTTCTCTTAAATACTTATAGGTTATTAGCTGGTTTTTATACTTTTCTAAAAGCTTCTTATCTATTTTTCCTGTTTTTATATCTACTATGGATCCATCAGCTAAGATTAGATCAATATTTCCTTGTAAAATAAAATCCTTTCTAGCTAGGTTGTAATTAGCTTCTACATCCCTAATCAAAAAATTCCTTGCTAAGATATTTTCTATTGCTAACTTATAACTTGGATTTTCTATTAATAATTTTTCCAAGTCCTTTTTTTGATAGTCATTACTAATTACATACTCGCTTAATTCATGGATCCTTAAGCCCCTTATGAGGGACCTGGTCTTTGGTAATTTAAAGGAGAATTTCCTTAAAAATTTGTATTTTAAAGGACAAGCCATATATACTTCTAAGTCGGTTGTATAGGCTAGTGTTTTTACTTCTTTTTCATAAGATTTCCTTCTAAAATCAAGGCTATTAAGCTTTGATGAATTATCTAATTTTTCCATAGGCCTAGCTATCCTAAAATCTCTAGAATTATCTAATAGCACAAGCAAATTTTTAGCCCTAGTAAAGGCTGTGTAATATTTCCTATAAAAATCCAAGTCTTTTTGCCTAAAATCTCCCTTATTTAAATCATCTATAAAAGATTTTATATTTGCCCTTGGATAATCATTTAGGCTAGATACGAAAACCGCCTCAAATTCTAGACCCTTGGCCTGGTGGATGGTCATGAAGGTTATGGCATCCTTAACTTCTTTTATATTTTCATCCTCACCATTATAACCACTTTTAAAATATATAAAAAGATATCCATAGATAAATTCATGGTAAAAATTATTTGGATGATCTTTCATAATTAGATC
>JAPJPH010000021.1:284-10134 GCA_030825745.1 Anaerococcus sp. | reverse complement strand
CCTTTATCTATTGTAAAACTAGAATCTGTAATTATTTGATAATTAACCTTAACATATTTGTTTTTAATTAGCTGTTTAGATTTTTCTCTAGAAGTATTTGCAATATTTGATATTATATTGTCAAGTCTAAGTGAGCTTACAAATCCTTTATATGACTCGTAAGATGGCTTTTCAATTATTAAGTTATTATTTTTTTTAAAGTCTATATTAATTCTTTCATTTTTAATTTTTGAAAGATTATATTTAATAAAACTTGCCTGATTTTCTAATATGGCAAACTCGACTTCCTTATTAAGGATTGATATATCACCTATTTCAGATCTTTTAATTCCTAGATTAATAAGTGAACCTAAGACATCTGGATGATTTATATTTTCACTTTCAAATCTTAATACTTTTATATAATTTTCCTCAATAAGAGGTATAAAGTATGGATTAGCTACAAATATTTTTCTCTCACTATGTTCATTAGCTCCGATAAAATATAATTCAATATTATTTTTTTTAGCAATAGAGCTTATAACTTCTCTATCGAAAGGGTCTAAGAAAAAACTAGATACTTCTATTCCCATAAAAAAAGCTTTTTCTAAAATAGAAATAGCTTTTTTTATAGTAGATTTTTTTGATTTATCAGTGATAAAGTCAATATTATATTCTAAACTCATTTTTAAATAACTCTTTTAAAGTTGATTATAGTTTCCTTCTGTTATTTGTTCTGTTACTTGTGAATCTATTGCTACACCCTTAGGTGTGATAACAAAGATACCTTTTGTCACTTTTTCAACTGTTCCATCTAAGGCATATACAGCACCAGAAACAAAGTCAAAAATCTTTCTTCTAGTATCTGCTTCTACCATTTCAAGATTTAAAACAACTACCTTTTTATTTAAAATATCATTAACTACTTTAGGCGCATCTGCCTCATAGTCTAAAGGTTCTTGTATTGATATTCTCATTGAACCTGTACTTGAATAATTTTTTTCACTCATATTAACAACATTATCTCCTCTTAGTTTGGATCTACTCATCCTATACTCATTATCAGCTTTAGGATTTGAGTAAGTATTAGAATAAGAAGATTCGAAGGTTTGGCTTTTATCATCATCATTCATCTTATAGTCTTTATCTGAAAAAAAGTTACTATAAGAACTTTTGCTAGTTTCTTTACTTTCATCAGAATCTGAATCATACAAAAGTTGATCTTCATCATAATCATCGTAGTTATCATCAATTCCTATAAATTCTTTAAACTTATCTAACATATTTACTTCCTTTTTTTTAATAACACTTGCTACTTATATTATAGCTTATATTGTTTAAAATTTGTAGTCTATTAACTAACTTTTTATATTATCTTAAATAATTCTTTTTTCTTGTCCTTTTTTTAGCCTTTCAATATTTTTTTTATGTTTTATTATAACTAGGCTAGCTACTAAAAAAGTAGATATAGACATTATATTAAATCCAAAATATATAAAGCCAGCTATTAAAGCTGCTGCTGCAGATGTAATTGAGCTTAAAGATACTATTTTAGTTGTAAATAAAACTATCAAAAATACAATGAGAAGAAATAAAGCAAACTTATAATCAATAGCTAGTAAAGATCCAATTGCAGTAGCCACACCTTTACCTGCCTTAAATTTAAGTAAGAAGCTAAACATATGACCTATCACTACAAATAATAAAGCCACAGCTTCTCCACTAGTACCTGATAACTTTAATCCAATATAAGCAGCTAGACTACCTTTTAGAAAATCTATAAGAAAGGTAGCTAAGCCTGCCGCTTTTCCAAAATTCCTAAATGCATTTGTTGTACCAACATTTCCAGATCCCATTTTTCTTATATCTGTTTTGAAAAAAATCATTCCTATCAAAAATGCTGCTGGTATTGAACCTAATAGGTATGAAATTATAGCAACCACAAAAATCATTTGTTCTCTCCTTTTTGTTTAAATACAAAGCTAAATGGAACACCTGTTAATTTGTAATTTTGTCTAATTTGATTTTCTAAATATCTAGTATATGAAAAATGAACTAAGTCTCTATCATTAATTGATAACATAAATTTAGGAGGTGCAACTCCTACTTGAGACATATAATATATTTTAAGTCTTCTACCCTTATCTTGTGGAGGAGGATTTAATATTATAGCATCTTGTAGGATAGTATTTAATATTCCTGTCTTAATTCTTGTATTATAGTTATTTGAAACAATTTCTATAAGATCCAATAACTCTTCTATTCTAGTTGATTTTAATACGGAAATAAATATTATTGGAGCATAAGGTATAAAGGATAAAGTATTTCTTACTGATTGTTCAAAGTGCTTCATCGTATTTGTATCTTTTTCAACAGCATCCCATTTATTTACTGCTATTATAATGGCTTTTTTATTGTTATGAGCATATCCTGCAATCTTTGCATCTTGTTCTGTCACACCTTCTGTAGCATCAATCATTAATAGAACTAATTTAGAACTATCTATTGCATCTAAAGTCCTTTGATTTGCATAATACTCAACATTTTCTTTTACTTTGGATTTTCTTCTAAGACCAGCTGTATCTGTTAATACATAATTGTTATTTTTATATGAATAGTAACTGTCCACAGCATCCCTTGTAGTTCCCGCTATATCAGTTACTATCATTCTATCTTCGTTTAAAAGATGGTTAACTAGAGAGCTTTTACCAGCATTAGGTTTTCCTATTATAGCAATTCTAGTTTCTTCCTCATTTTGATCAAATTGAGTGAAATCTATATAAGATATTATTTTATCTAATAGGTCACCTAATCCTTTACTTTGTTCAGCAGATATCTCTACTAAATCATCAAACCCAAATTGATAGAAATCATATATATTATTGGTGTTTTTTACACTGTCTACTTTATTTGCTACAACAATTACTGGCTTATTATATTTTCTTATTTCATTAGCTATATCAGAATCATAAGGGTTAATCCCCTCTCTACCATCTACTAAAAATAAAATCAAATCACTTTCCAACAAGGCTTTATCTACTTGAGATTTTACTTCAGAATTCATTATTTCTTTATTTGAAATATCGAGTCCACCTGTATCAACTAAGAAAAATTCATTATTTAACCAATCAACCTTTTCAACTATTCTATCTCTTGTAACTCCAGATATATCTTCTGTTATAGATTTTTTCTTACCTACTAATCTATTAAATAAAGTCGATTTCCCAACATTTGTACGACCGACTAGGCTTACCATTGGTCCTTTCATATTAGTCTCCATAAACTGGGAATTGCTCCGTTAGTTTAACTACTTGATCTCTTATTTTTTCCACAGACTCTTCTCTTTTTAAAGTTTTAGATATCAATTCTACAATTTCTTCCATTTGTTCTTCTTTCATATTTCTAGTAGTAACGGCAGCTGTTCCAATTCTTAGTCCACTAGTTATGTTTGGAGAAAGTTTTTCATTTGGAATTGTATTTTTATTTGTGGTTATATAAACTTCATCAAGTAATTCTTGAGCATCTTTACCCGTAATTCCAATATTTGTTAAATCAATCAAAATAAGATGATTATCTGTACCACCTGATACTAATTCAAATCCTTTATTTTTAAATGATTTTTCCATTTGTTTTGCATTTTTTCTAACTTGTTTGGCATATTCCTTAAAGGATGGATCTAGATTTTGTTTAAACCCAATTGCTTTTGCAGCTATAATATGTTCAAGAGGTCCACCTTGCAGACCTGGAAATACAGCTTTATCTACATTTTTAGCATATTTTTCTTTGCAGATTATAAGTCCAGACCTTGGTCCTCTAAGTGTCTTATGAGTTGTACTTGTAACTATATCGCAGTAATCTACAGGTGATAAATGTTCCCCTGCAACTACTAATCCTGCTATATGGGCAATGTCTGCCACTAGATATGCATTAACTTCATCTGCAATTTCTCTAAATTTTTTAAAATTAATTTCTCTAGGATATGCACTTGCACCACATACTATTAATTTAGGTTTAACTTCTCTTGCGATTTTTAAAACATTATCATAATCAATCATCCCACTTTTTGGATCTACTCCATAGTGGTAAAAATCATAAGTTTTTCCAGATATATTTACTGCTGACCCATGAGAAAGATGTCCGCCCTCTGTTAATTTCATTGCAAGAACTTTATCACCAGGTTTTAAAAGTGCCATGTAAGCTGCTACATTTGCATCTGATCCAGAGTGTGGTTGAACATTTACATGTTCAGCTGAAAATAGTTCTTTCGCTCTATCTATAGCTAATTGCTCAATTATATCAATGTTTTCACAACCGCCATAATATCTTTTTTGAGGTAGTCCCTCAGCATATTTATTCGTAAGTATGGAACCATTTGCTTCCATTACAGCCTTAGATACGTAATTTTCGCTAGCTATTAATTCAATATTTCTTTCTTGCCTCTTTACTTCATTTTTTATGGATTCATAAATTTCAATATCGATCTTTTTTATTTGTCCATAATCAATCATATTTTTCTCACTTTCATTATATTTCTTTTACCTAGCTTTGTATCAAGCAGTTTAATTAAACCTACAGATATGGCTAAAAATACTAGAACAAATAATAAAGTTAAAAGATTAATATATAAAGAAGAATTTTTCATAAATAAATTTGGTATTAAAGCTCCTATAAGAACCATAACAACAGGAAAAACATATACAGCTACAGTTAATTTATTAACTTGACTTTGAGATGATTCTATTACTACCTCATCACCAATATTTATATTATCATGGGAGAATGCTTCTATTATAGTTTCTTTTTTTTCTGCACAGTTACCGCTAGCTGAGCATGATCCACATGCTCCATTTCTAGCAATTTTAATTGTGAGTTTTCCGTGATCATTATTAATAACTAATCCTTTTTTTTCAACTGTTTGCATATTACCTCTATTTCAATTTAATTTTCAACTCATCAAGCGCCTTATCATCCACTAAACTAGGAGCGTTTGTTAAAGGACATGTTGCTGATTGAGTTTTAGGGAAAGCTATAATGTCTTTTATATTATCTGTTTTGGCAAATAGCATTAATAATCTATCTAGACCATAAGCCAGACCTGCATGTGGTGGTGTTCCATATTGAAGAGCTTCTATGAAAAATCCAAATTTATTATTTATATCCTCTTCACTAAGATTTAAAGCTTTGAATACTTTTTCTTGTAAAGTTGAGTTATTAATCCTAACAGATCCTCCACCCATTTCATCACCATTTATTACTATATCATAAGCTTGAGTTCTTACTTTTTCAGGAGCTTCTAATAATAAATCAATATCCTCTTCGTTTGGCATAGTAAAAGGATGGTGTTGAGAAACATATCTGTCTTCTTCTTCGCTATATTCAAACATTGGGAAATTTACAACCCATGTTAGAGCATATTCCTTTTCGTATAAGTTATTATCTTTTGCTAGCTTATTTCTAAGTGCCCCAAGACCATCTAAAACTTTTTTATCTTTATCTGCAGCTATAAGTATTAAATCATTATCCTCTATTTCAAGTCTTTCAACCATCTTATTTATTATTTCATCATTTAAGAATTTAGAGATTGATGAATTAATTTCTTCTGCATATTTAATATATGATAGACCACCTAAACCATAATCTTTTACAAATGTAGTTAATTTATCTAAATTTTTTCTTGAATACTTATCAGCTAGATTTTTGAAATTGATAGCTCTAACTGATCTTCCTTGTGTAGTATTATCTGAAAATACTTTAAATTCACTTTTTTCCCATATGTCAGAAATATCTTTAATCTTACATCCAAATCTTAAATCAGGTTTGTCTGATCCATATGAATTCATTGCTTCACTATAATCCATTCTATCTATAGGTAATTTAAGATCATAATCTGTATATTTATCAAACAATTCTTTTAATAAACCTTCATTCATTGCAATAACATCATCTTGGTTAGAAAAACTCATTTCAAGGTCTAGCTGCGTAAATTCAGGCTGTCTATTAGCTCTTAAATCCTCATCCCTAAAGCATTTAGCAACTTGAAAATATCTATCTAGAGATCCTATCATTAAAATTTGTTTTAGAAGTTGAGGAGATTGAGGCAAAGCATAGAATTTTCCTTCATTTATTCTTGATGGAACCAAATAGTCTCTTGCACCTTCTGGAGTTGGTTTAGTTAAAAAAGGTGTCTCTACTTCTGTAAAATCATGGTTATACATATACTCTCTAATAGTTCTAACAATGTCTGATCTCAATTTTAAATTTTTTTGAACTTTTGGTTTTCTCATATCCAGATATCTATATTTAAGTTTTAGATTTTCACTAACATCATCATCATCTTTAATATATATAGGTGGTGTCTTAGCACTATCTAGGATATTTATCTTGCTTGCTTTAATTTCTATATCGCCTGTAGGTATTTCTTTATTTTTGGATTCTCTTTCATTTACCAGACCCTTAACTTCTATAACATATTCAGCCGATATTTCTTTAGTTTTTTCATAATTTTCTTTATCATCTTCTCTAACTACAATTTGAGTAATTCCAGTTTTATCTCTTAAATCGATAAATACTAATGATCCTAAATTCCTCTTTTTTGCTACCCAACCCATTAGAACCACTTCTTTATTTAAATCTTCAATTCTAAGGTCATTACACATATTAGTTCTTTTAAATTCCATATTTCATCCTCCTTTTATTTTAAAAATGGGTTATGATCTAATTCATATCCTATGGTTGTACTTTCACCATGACCTGGATATATTACCGTTTCCCTATCATACTTTGCTAACTTATTTATTATTGAGTCTATAATTGTTTCATAATCTCCACCTGGAAAATCTGTTCTTCCTATTGAAGATTTAAAAAGTGTATCACCAGAAAATATTATATTTTCAAATTTATAACTCATCGAATCAAGTGTGTGACCTGGAGTTTTTATAGCCAATATATCTCTATCTGAAAATTTCTCATAATCGTCTAAATATTTATCTATAGTTATATTAATATCATAATTATAACCTAAGTTATAATCTGGGTCATTGGCGATTTCTTTGCTATCAAAAGATGCATATACATCAACATTATATAATTTTCTAAAATAATCTAAACCTAATACATGATCAAAATGGGTATGGGTTTGAAGTATGAAGTCTATAGTAATATTATTTTCTTCTACGAATTTTTTTAATTTATCACTTGGATAAGCACAATCTACAATAAATCCATGGTTAGTATTATCATATGCTAGGTACATATTTGTAAATACAGGTCCTGTCTCAAATCTTTTTATATTCATCATAATATTTTCTCGCTATCTAAAATTATAGTTACTGGTCCATCATTAGTTAGTGAAATTTCCATATGGGATCTAAATTTTCCGCTTCTAACATCAAATCCATCTTGTTTTAGTTTGTTTTCTACAATTTTTATATATTCTTCTGCCTTATCAGGCTTAGCCGAACTTACAAATGATGGTCTATTTCCCTTTCTTACATCTCCGTATAATGTAAATTGTGAAATAAGCAAAATTTGATATCCCTTATCTTTTAAGGATATGTTCATTTTCCCATTTTCATCTTCAAATATTCTTAAATTTTCTATTTTTTTTACAATATAATCTATATCTTCTTGTTTATCGGTATCTTTTATAGCAAGAAAAATTGCAAAACCATCGTTAATACTTGAAATTTCGGCATTATTTACTACGCATTTTGCTTTACTAACTTTTTGTATAACTGCTCTCATTTAATTTTTTATCCTAAATACATTATCCACAGTCTTTATAGACTTAAGTTTGTTTATAACATCTTCTAATTGATCCATATTTTTTACTTCTAAGACTAAGTCAATTTTTCCTTGTTCGTTATCAGTCCTTGCATTTATTCCAAGTATATTTACATTTAAACTTGACATCATTTTTGTAACTTCATATAAGATTGATGGGGAGTTTAATGTAAGTATTTGAATCTTAACTGCAAATTTATCCTCTTTATTATTTTGCCAATAGACATCTATTAGTCTTTCAGGAGATTTTGAATTTATTATATTCGGACATGTTTTCACATGAACTGATATACCATTTCCTTTTGTTATAAATCCAATTATTGGATCTCCTGGTACTGGTGTACAACATTTAGCAAATTTTACATCCACATCTTCATCTAGATCACTTACTCTAACTTCTTTACCAGTGGCTTTTACTAGATTCGGTTTATTTATTTCAATATTTTTATCTAGTTCTTTCTCTTTAATCTCTTCTTTTTCATATTTAATTAACTTTTGGATGACTTGCTCGGTAGTATTTTTCCCAAATCCAATAGATGCGTACATCTCATTTTCTGTTGGAAAGCCTAGTTCCTGATATACTTTTTCAATATATTCATCTTTTATGAGAGACTTATATCCTGGTCGCAATTTTTTCAGGTCTCTAAATAACGAAGTTTTACCTATTTCAATATTTTCTTCTTTTGAACTTTTTTTGAAAAACTGCTTTATTTTATTTTTAGCTTGATTACTTTTTACAAAATTCAGCCAATCTCTACTAGGTCCGTGAGAATTTTTACTTGTAATAATTTCTACTACATCTCCAGTTTTTAGTTTGTGGCTTAATGGCAACATTCTTCCATTTATTTTCGATCCTATACAAGTGTTTCCTATTTCAGTATGGATTTTGTAAGCAAAATCTACACTAGTAGAGTCTACAGGAAGAGAATAAACTTCACCCCTAGGAGAGTATACGTAAATTTCTCTGGAGAAAAAGTCGGTTTTTAAAGTTTCCATAAACTCTTTATTGTCCTCATCTTTTCCACCCTCTTGTTGCCATTCTACGATTCTTCTAAGAAAACTCATAGCATCATCGAAATCTGATTTCGTGCTATTATTTTCTTTATATCTCCAATGGGCAGCAACACCATATTCACATTCTTTGTGCATGTTCCTAGTTCTAATTTGCACTTCAAATGGTTTAGAATCTTCTCCAAATACTGTTGTGTGTAAAGACCTATATCCGTTAGGCTTAGGCTGTCCTATATAATCTTTAATCCTATTAGGTATTGGTCTCCATAAAGAGTGTACTTTTCCAAATACTGCATAACATTCGCCAATAGTATCAACTATAACTCTAACAGCTGTAAGGTCATATATTTCATCGAAGGCTATATTATTTCTAGTCATCTTTTTATTTATAGAGTATAAGGATTTTGGCCTTCCGCTGATTTCATAATTGATCCCACTATCTTCTAAAGATTTGCTAAGGGTAGTTATAATTTGATTAATATATGCTTCTCTTTCTCTTCTTTTAACATTAACCATTTCAGCTAGTTCATAATATTTTTCTGGTTCTTGGTACCTAAAACATAAATCTTCAAGCTCCCATTTTAGAGAATAGATTCCTAGTCTATGCGCAAGAGGAACATAGATTTCTAAGGTTTCATCTGCTATCTGTATTTGTTTTTTTCTAGTCATATACTCAAGTGTTCTCATGTTATGGAGTCTGTCAGATAGCTTTATTAAAACAACCCTTACATCATTACTCATGGCCATAACCATTTTTCTAATATTTTCTGCTTGCTTTTCTTCTCTTGAAGTATAGTTTAGATTCTTTAACTTTGTTACCCCATCAACCAAGTAAGTAATTTCTTCACCAAAAATCTCATTCATTTGATCATATGTTACTTCAGTATCTTCTAATACATCATGCATTAGCCCAGCGCAAATACTTTGATCATCAAGCTTCATTTCTGATAATTTTTTTGCAACAGCAATTGGGTGGATAAAATAGTCTTCTCCAGAGTTTCTTTTTTGACCTTGGTGATTTATAACTCCAAAATCATAAGCCTTTTTAATAAGACTTACATCCGCTTTTGGGTTATTA
>JAPJPH010000021.1:0-274 GCA_030825745.1 Anaerococcus sp. | reverse complement strand
AAAATATATTTTTCGAATTTTTCATATTCTTTATTAAAATCTGTAGCCATTTTCTCACCTAATATCTATAATTTTTAACTGGAGGGATTTTTTATCTCTATATATATTTACATCTGGAAAATAAACTATATCTATTTTATTGCCCTCAATCTTGCCATCAAATTTAACTTTTAAGTACTCATAATCATCTTTGGCTTGAAATTTTATTGCATTATAATATAAGCCATTTTGATGAAAAGTAATCCTCATTGTATTTTTATCATTGCCAATCATA
>JAPJPH010000020.1 GCA_030825745.1 Anaerococcus sp. | reverse complement strand
AATTTGGAGGATATCATGACAGAAAAAAATCAAAACTTTGAAAATTTAAATGATGGTAGAGAACTAGAATATGAACAATCTAAGCTTATCATAGAAGATAAGGTAGTAGCTAAAATTTCAAGAATTGCTATTAAGAGAATTGATGGAATTTTAGAAATGAAAGGCAACTTTGCTGATTCAATCGGATCATTTTTCTCAGGAAATAATGAGCAATCTACAGCTGGAGTTAATGTAGAAGTAGGCGAAAAAGAAGCTAAGGTTAACCTAGATGTAATAATTGAATATGGTAAAAATGCTGCAAAAATATTTGAAGATATCAAAAAAGCTGTTACAGCCAACGTTAAAGAAATGACAGGTTTAGATGTAGTAACAGTAAACGTAGATGTAGTAGATGTTATGACAAGAGCTGAATATGATGAAAAAAGATCAAAAGATTCTGCTCAAAACCAAGCATCTAACCAAAACCAATATAACTATTAATTAAAATTAGCTAAAGTAAAACCTGCCCTAGGCAGGTTTTACTTTTTGGAGAAATAAATGAATGATAATGATAAGTATTTAGATAAAAATAGTAAAAAATTTATTAAGATAGGTCTAATATTAATAATAGCCTATTTTGCACTTTATTACATCCAGTCAATTTTTAGTTTTTTAACTGCTACATATATGGTGATTAGACCTATTTTATATGGTTTTATTATAGCCTTTATTATAAATATGCCTATGAATTTTTTTGAGGGCAAGGTTTTTAAAAGGCTTATTAAAAATGACAAGTACAAGATAATACGATCAATCCTATCGCTTATAATCAGTTGGATATTAGTCTTTGGTATATTTACTTTAATACTAACGGTAATGATTCCAGAGCTTGTAAATGCTGTAACAACTTTGGTAAATTCACTTCCCTTATTTGTAAAATCAATTACAGATTATTTATCACAATATAGTATATTTGATCAGTTAGTAAGCTATATAAATGAAAATATAGCAAATATAGACTTAAATCAAATATCACAGAGCTTGACTGAGTTATTTACTGGAAAAGACCTTGGAATATTAAATAAAACATCCACTTTCTTAGGCTCCCTTTCATCAGGTTTTATAGCAATTACGATTGGATTTTTCTTCTCATTTTATGTTTCTTTAAATAAAGAAGCACTGAAGGAAAAATCCCACAATATTGTATATGCCAATTTTAAAAAGAAAAATGCTGATAGGTTTATCTACCTTTGTAAGTTAACCTATGATTCATTTGCAAGATTTTTAGAAACAAAATTGTTATCTTGCCTATCTATAGGAATAATATGTTTTATTGGTATGAAAATTTTAGGACTTCCTTTAGCAGGAATGATATCTATCCTGGTAGGTTTATTTGATATAATCCCTTATTTTGGACCTATAATAGCAACAGGAGTAGGGCTTATCTTAATTTCCATCCAATCACCAGTTAAGGCTATGATATTTTTAATATATGTCCTAATAATTCAACAACTACAAGAAAAAATTATTTACCCACTATTTATTGGAAAAAGACAGGGTCTTCCTGCAATATGGATATTCGTATCAGTGATCTTAGGTGGTAGATTATTTGGTATATTTGGAATGATAGCCTTCATGCCTTTGGCAACAGTTGCCTACACTCTAACAGAAGATAGTACAAGGGTAAAACTTAGAAAGAAAAACATCACTAAGACAGATATAAATGAGAAAATAGCCACCCCTTATGAAAAAATGAAAGATGATATATATGATAATTATTAATCCTAGCCTTACTGGCTGGGATTTTTATAGTAAAATATATTATATATGAAAGAGGTCTTATGATTACTAGATTATTTGAAAAAGTACCTGCGGGAAATATGATGATCCCCCTGCTTATAACAGCTATTTTAGCTAGTTTTTTTCCTGATATCTTACATTTTGGTAAGTTTACCCAGGCTATTTTTACTAGCAAGGGCATGTTAACTATAATGGGGATTAATCTTATATGTACAGGTGCCCAGCTAAAGATAAATAATTTATTAAAAGTTATTAAGAAGGCAGGGGTTATTATTCTTGCTAAAAATCTAACTGCAATATTAATAATTGTTGTAGTTTCAAATGTTTTTGGAAAAGAAGGATTTTTGGGAATTAGTCTTTTGGCCTTAGTTTGTGCTAGTTTAAATCATAATAACTCAGTTTATATATCTTTAAATTATGATTTTGGGGATGATCTTGATCTAGCATCTTCTGCTCTAACATCTCTTGTGACAGGACCCCTGTTAGCTATGTTAGTCCTTGGAGCAGGAGGGCTTGCTGATATACCTCTAAATTCTGTTATTGATGCTTTCATACCAATAAGTATAGGATTTATTATAGGCAATTTAGATGAAAATGTTTCAGCGCAATTAAAAAAGGGACAGAAGATTATAATTCCATTTTTGGGATTTTCTATGGGATATAATATAAACTTTTTTGATATTTTTAAATCTGGTATATCTGGCTTTATTCTAGCTTTTATCATCATATTTATAATAGGTCCAGTTACTACATTTTTTGATAGAAAAATAAATAAAACTGATGGCCACGCTGGAGCAGCTATCGCAACGACAGGAGCAAATGCTATAGCAGTTCCATCTATAATAGCAAGTATAGATCCTAATATGTTAAGGTATGTAGATATAGCAACTGTTCAAGTTGCAACATCGGTAATAGTAACTATTTTTATAACCCCACTTTTAACAGGCTTACTTGTAAAATATAAGGGGGATACTAAAGCATAAATAAATCCTCCCAAATTATTAGACTAATCTTATAAATCTAATTCTAAGATTTTTATCTAATATTGGGAGGATAGTTATAGGATATCTTAAACTAACTGGCCCTAGCAATTCTTATCTTCAAAAATAACTACAACAGCACCATTTTCTACTATTATTTCAAAGTCTTTTTTATCAGTTTCATTTGATACTGCTAGAGAGTTATCTATTTTTAGATTATATTTTTCTAATTCATAGTAAAGCCCCTTAAGGGTTATTATTGTATCATCATTGAAGGAGAAAATTGAAGTGTAAAAGTCATGGCCGTCATAGCTATGGCTATACTTATCATCTACTATAAATATTTTTTTGTTTTTTGTTTTTAAACTTATATTTATATTTTTTTTCTTATAAAAGTAAGCATCTCTAATATTGGCAAATGTATGAGATTCCCTACCTCCTAAAGAACCATAGATTATAAAATTGCTATATCCCCTTTTAATTCCTTCTTCAATAGCAGCCTTGGTATCTGTAAAATCTTTTATAGGATTTAAGGCAATTATATTTCTATCTTTAGGTTTATTTGAAGAGTCAAAATCTCCTATGATAATATCTGCTTTTATATTTTCCTTATCAATAAGGGTGTATCCCTTATCAGCTGCAATAACTAAATCATCTTTTTTAATAGGATCAAAAAATCCATCAAACTCACCGCCACCGATTATAAAACAAGTTTTCATATAAGTCTCCTTTTTTCTAGTCTATTATAAATATAATAGTTTTTCAAGAAGAATAATAAATATTATCAATTAAATGTGGTAAAATACTAGTGATAGTTAAGTGGAGGAGCTATGAGATTTGTTGAAAATAAAAAATATAATATTTTTAAAATAGTTATAAGTTCAATTTTGCTGTTTTTCTTTTTTTGGTATTTCACAACCATAAAAGAATATTTATTAAAAGTATTAGGAGTATTTCAGCCCTTTATTATAGGTGGGGTTATTGCTTATATCATTGGCATACCTATGAATTTCTTTGAAGCAAAGCTTAGAAAAAACTTTCCAGACAAGAAATATAATAAGTTTATAACAGGATTTTCCCTTACTATATCTTGGATTTTAGTTATAGCATTTTTATCACTTATATTAAATATACTTATTCCACGAATTATAGCAGTTATATTCACTTTTTTAAATAGGTGGCCTGAGTTTGTAAGGGAAATCTACAAATTTATGTCAGATTTTCCTTTGACTGAAAGGTATGCAGATGATTTTTATAAAAGTATAAATTCTATTACTTACACTGAGGTGAGAAATAACCTAATAAACTACTTATCCGGAGACACATCACAGATATTATCTATGACGACAGGATTTATAAATTCTGTAGGATCGTCTTTGGTATCTAGTTTTACAATATTTTTCTTCTCAATTTTTGTACTATTATATAAGGAGATGCTAAAAACTAATGGGACAAGGATTATTTATGCACTTTTTGAAGAAAAAAGGGCTGACTATATTGAAAAAGTATTATCCCTATCCTATAACACCTTCAAGGAATATTTGTTTTCTAGACTTATTGCCATAATTACCCTATCAAGCATGATATTTATTGGCATGCTTATTCTAAGAATTCCTAATGCAGCAATTATTAGTTTATTTGTTGGGCTTGCTGACTTAATACCTATATTTGGACCATTATTTGGTGCTGGTCTATCAGCAGTGATTATATTTTTTGAGTCGCCAATAAAGGCGCTTATATTTTTGATATTAAATGTAATCATCCAACAAATCCAAGAAAATGTTATATATCCTGCTATAGCTGGGGAGAAGATAGGACTACCTGCTATATGGGTATTGGCTTCTGTAACTATTGGAGGTTCATTATTTGGAGTATGGGGGATGCTTGTATCAATACCAGTGGCTTCAATTTTATATTCACTTTTCCACGAGTTTATAGACAATAAGTTAAAAGATAAAAATATTACAGATGAGATAATAGAGTATAAGAAAAATAGATCATATACTATTGGAGATATAGATAAAAATGAAACTAAGTAAATCAGAAATAGGAAAATTTGTTCCAATTTATGAAAATGGAAATATTTTATATGGGGGCTATCAGAATATGTTAGGCTCTAAGGGTGTAAGTAAGTTTTATAGGGATAGGTCTTGTGTAGTAACTGCTTTTACCAATGCTTATTTTTACCTCTACCATAAAGATATTGAAAAAATAGACTATAATTTATATAATGATTACCACTACTATTTTTTTAGAAAAATAAAACCATGGGTAAATGGGGTCCCCACAGCTGGAAGTCTTGCTAGAAGAGTTGATAGGATCAATAATGATTTTGGTATTAATTTAAAAAGTAATATCCTAAATGAAAGTTTAATTCATAGAAGACCCATGGCAAAAAAAATTGATTTTATAGAAAGAGCCCTTCAAAGTGACAGCCCACCTATTTTTATTAATTGGCTATCACCAAATATAAAGGTAATGATCCACCATGGAGTTTGTATTACTGAGTTAAATAAAGTTAAGGATGATTATGAAATAGTAGTTTCTAGCTGGGGAAGGAGATATAAATTTTCTTTAAGAGAATTTACAAGACAATTGAGAACTTATAGTGGTCTTATATATTTTGAAAAGAGGTAATTTATGAAAAAACAAGAAAGATTAGTTAGAGGAAACGGAGTTATATTACCAATATTTTCTCTTCCATCAAATTATGGAATAGGAACTTTTGGTAAGGCTGCCTATGAGGCTTGCGATTTTTTATCTGATGCTTCAATAAGGTATTGGCAAATACTGCCCCTAGGACAAACCTCCTACGGGGATAGTCCCTACCAATCATTTTCTTCATTTGCAGGAAACCCATATTTTATAGACTTAGATATGCTTATAGAAGATGGGCTTTTAAAAAGTGAAGATCTTGATAATCTAAATTTTGGGGATAATGAAAGATATGTGGATTATGGTATCCAATATAATCTTAGATATAGGATTTTAGAAAAAGCCTATAAGAATGCTTCTAGTGATCTTAAAAAGGATATAGAAAAATTTAAAGAGAAAGAAAGTGAATGGCTTATTGATTATGCGACATTTATGGCAATAAAACATGAAAGATTTGATGTTTCCTGGCTTGAATGGGAAGATGAGCTAAAAAATAGAGATTTAGATGCAATAAATAAATTTCAAAAGGAAAATTCCGACTTAATAGACTTTTATATATTTATCCAATATGAATTTTTCAGCCAATGGGAAAAACTTAGGGCATATGCCAATAGGAAAAATATAGAAATTATTGGTGATCTTCCAATTTATGTAGCCCTAGATTCATGTGATAGTTGGGTTAACTCAGATATATTAACCCTTGATCCAGATAGCAAAGAACCAACAAAAGTAGGGGGAGCACCTCCTGATGCTTATTCTGAAGATGGTCAGCTTTGGGGAAATCCACTTTATAATTGGGAAAAAATGAGAGAGAATGGATATGAGTTTTGGATAAAAAGAATAAAGGCTAGTTTGAAATTATATGATATTTTAAGGCTAGACCATTTCAGGGGATTTCAGGCTTACTATGCTATACCATTTGGTGATGATAATGCTAGGTTTGGGCAATGGGAAGAAGCTAAAGGATATGAATTATTTGACAAAATAGTTGAGCAATTTCCTAAGGCGAAATTTATAGCAGAAGACTTAGGGTATATTACTAAGGAAGTTGATATGCTAAAGGATCATTATGGATTTCCTGGAATGAATGTAATCCAATTTTCATTTTCTAAGGACTTTACAAGTAATTATTTACCACATAATTATGAAAAAAATTCTGTTGTTTATGCATCAACTCACGATTCTGATACCCTACAAGGATTTTTAGATCAGGCTGATGATGATCTAAATTCGTTGATAGATAGATATTTTGATATAGAAGATAAAGATACTAGGAGATTAAAGATAATTAGAGCCTTGATGGCATCTGTTTCAGATGTAGCTATTTTCGAAATTCAAGATTTTCTAGGATTGGGTAATGACAGCAAGATAAATTCTCCATCTACAATAGGTAATAATTGGAAGTGGAGGAGTAAGAAAGAAGATTTTAGCGATAAGTTGGCAAGTGATATTAAAAACATGAGCAAAATATACGGGAGATATAACAATGCAAAAATTAGAGAAGAATAAGTTTACTGATACCTATATAGAAAATTTACAAAGAATAACTCTTAAAAGCTTTGATGATACCTCTGATCAAGATAGGTATTATGCCCTATGTGATACTATAATAGGTCTTATAAATGAAGAGTGGAGAGAGTGTAAGAGAAAGCATAGAAATCAAAGAAAGGCTTATTATTTTAGTGCAGAATTTTTAGTAGGTAGGTCACTTGGTAATAACCTAATTAACCTAGGAATTTATGAAGAAGTTAAAAAGCTTTTAAATGATATAGGAATAGACTTTGAGGCTATAGAAAATTATGAAGATGATGCTGCCCTAGGTAATGGTGGTCTTGGAAGGTTAGCTGCTTGTTTTATGGACTCAGCTGCTAGTCAAAGGTTAAATATGGTAGGCTATGGAGTTAGATATAGGGAGGGAATTTTCAAACAAAAGATTGAAAATGGATTCCAAGTAGAATCTGGTGATAGCTGGCTAAAAGATGGAGACGGTTGGTCTATTAGGGTTGATTCAGATTCTAAAATTGTAAAATTTAGGGACCAACAAGTAAAAGCAGTTCCATTTGATATGCCTATAGTTGGTTTTGAAAATGGAAGAGTAAATACACTAAGATTATGGCAGGCAGAGCCATTTGAAGAATTTGACTTTGCAAAATTCAATGACTTTAAATATGACCAAGCCGTTAGTGAGAAAAATAGGGCAGAAGATATTACAAGAGTCCTTTATCCAAATGATATGCAAAGGGCAGGTAAGGTGTTAAGATTAAAACAACAATACTTCTTTACCTCAGCATCTATCCAAGATATGGTTGCAAAATATAAGAGAGATTTCTCAGAAGATCTAAAATTTGAAAATTTTGCCAAATACCATGTCGTTCAGCTAAATGATACCCACCCTATCATGGCTATTGCTGAATTAATACGTGTTCTAGTAGATGAAAATAATATATTTTTTGAAGATGCCCTAAAAATTGCAGGTAAGGTCTTTGCCTTTACTAACCATACAGTCTTACAAGAAGCTTTAGAAAAATGGCCAAGGGATATAGTAGATGAAATAAGTCCAAGATGTCTAGAAATTATAGAAGAAATCAATGATAAGTTAGTTAAAGAATTTAAAGAAAAAGGATATAGTGAACAAGCTATAGATCCATATAGGATTATTAGATTTGATACAGTCCATATGGCAAATTTAGCAATCTATGTTGGATTTTCTGTAAATGGAGTTGCAGCAATCCACACTGAAATTCTAAAAAATGATACCTTTGCTCATTGGTATAAGATAAGTCCAAATAAGTTTAACAATAAAACCAATGGAATTACACCAAGAAGATGGCTAGTATATGCCAACCGCGACCTAAGTAAATTTATTAGCGAAAAACTTGGAACTGATCAATGGAAATATGATTTAGAAAAATTAAAAGAGCTAGAAAAATATAAAGACGATCAAAAAACCCTTGAAGAGTTAATAAAGATAAAAGATAAAAACAAACAGGACCTAGCCAAGTATATCTTAGATAAAGAAGGTATCAAGATAGATCCTAAATCAATCTTTGATATCCAAATTAAAAGAATTCACGAATATAAAAGGCAACACTTAAATGCCCTTCATATAATTTATCTATACCATAAGTTAAAGAAAAATCCTGACATGGACTTTTATCCAACAACCTTTATATTTGGAGGAAAAGCTGCACCAGGATACTTTAGAGCTAAGGGTATGATAAAGCTTATAAATGAAGTAGCTAGGGTAGTAAACAATGACCCAGATATAAATGATAAAATAAAGGTAGTCTTTGTAGAAAACTATAGGGTAACCTATGGAGAAAAATTATTCCCAGCAGCTGATGTATCAGAACAAATATCAACAGCTGGTAAGGAAGCATCAGGGACTGGAAATATGAAATTCATGTTAAATGGTGCCCTAACCCTTGGAACCTTAGATGGGGCCAATATAGAAATATATGATCATGCTGGAGAAGAAAATAACTATAGGTTCGGTGCAACTGTAGAAGAGTTAAATCAGATAAAAGATACCTATAATCCATTTGAATACTACAGCAAGGATGCTGATATTAAAGATGTAGTAGATTCCCTAGTAAGTGGTGAATTTAAGGATAATGACTCTTATATGTTCCTTGATATATATAATGAATTAATAAAAGATCAGGGAAGCTACAAGGGAGATAATTATTTCCTACTAAAAGATTTTAAGTCATATGCCAAGGCTCATGAAAAAATCAACAAAGAGTACCAAGATAGGCTAGATTGGGCATCCAAAGCACTTGTAAATATAGCAAATGCTGGATATTTTTCATCAGATAGGACAATAATAGACTATGCTAATGATATTTGGAAAATCGATAGGGTAGATGATTAAAATGAATGCAGAAATATTACTTGGATTATTAATACCATTTGCAGGCACCAGCCTAGGTGCCGCAAGTGTGTATTTAATGAGAGATCAGCTAAATGAGAAAGTACAAAAAGGTCTTTCTGGATTTGCAGCAGGGGTAATGGTAGCTGCAAGTATATGGTCATTACTAATACCAGCGATGGATATGGTAGATGAAAGAATGGGGAAGATGGCTTGGATACCTGCGGTCATAGGCTTCGTAGTAGGAATTGCCTTTTTATTATTTCTAGATACACATGTTCCCCACCAACACATTGATAGTGATTCACCTGAGGGAGTAAATGAAAGCAGACTTAGAAAAACCACTATGATGGTATTAGCTGTAGTGATACATAACATACCAGAGGTAATGGCGGTAGGAGTTTTATTTGCTGGAGCTATTTATGGTCATGGAAGTGTAACTATGGCAGGAGCTATGGTACTTTCCTTAGGTATAGCCATCCAAAACTTTCCAGAAGGGGCTATAATCTCAATGCCCCTAAGGTCAGTTGGTGTAAATAAACACAAGTCCTTTATACTAGGCATACTATCAGGAGCAGTGGAGCCAGTTGCGGCTTTTATAACTATATTATTATCAGGGATAATGGTCCCTATCCTTCCATATTTGCTTAGTTTTGCAGCAGGGGCTATGTTATATGTTGTAGTAGAAGAACTTATACCAGAAGCCACAGGAGAAGGAGAAAGCCATACTAACATTGGAACAATAGGATTTGCAGCTGGTTTTGCTATAATGATGATCCTAGATGTCATGTTAGGTTAATGATACTAAATAGGACTAACTAGTCCTATTTTTTTATGAATAAAAATAAATATTTAGATGTAAAATATACTTACAAAT
>JAPJPH010000019.1 GCA_030825745.1 Anaerococcus sp. | reverse complement strand
AATTAAGTGTATATACTGATATATTCCTATATGATTATTCAAGTACAGTTGAAAAAGCGGTATTATATATTTCAGAAAAAAATGATATAGATATAAATATTTATATTTCTGAAAGTTCTGCAATAGATGGTGGGACCCCATTTTTAAAATTGAATGATAAAGAAAATTTAAAATTACACTTCTTTCCAGATTCTGCAGCTTTATATTTCTTAAAAAAAAGTCAATGCTGTTTGATGGGAGCTGAGACGTTCTATCCTGACGGAACTGGATTTAATACAGTTGGTTCAGATATATTAGGACATCTTTGTAAAATATTTGATAAAAAACTATACTTTTTAACTCCGATGAATAAATTAGATGAAAGAAGAAATGTTGGAATAAGAAAAGAGATTGTTAGTATAGATTATAAAGATAAATATAAAAATAATGAAATTTTAGACGACTCAATATTTACAATAATTCCAGAATTAATAGGAGTAAATCCTGACAATATATATGCTTATATTACTGAATTTGGGGTCATTCCAACTAATAGCATGTATTTAGTTTCTAGGGAATATATGACAAGATTAGGAGGTAAATATGAATAAAAAACTCTTAAATAAACCAGTATTAGCTATGTTACAGCCCCCAGCTTTACCGGGAACCTATAAAAATAAAGGCGAAAAAATAGATATAATCATTGAAAAAGCTATAAATGAAGCTAAAATGATAGAAGAGAATAAATTTGATGGTTTAATAATTCAGAATATGAATGATATGCCTATAAAGCAATTTTCTAATTTTCAAACGGTTGCATATATGACACAAATAACATCTGAAATCAAAAGAAGATATCCTAATTTATTAATAGGTATTCTGGTTAACTGGGATGGGGTTGCATCTCTAGCAGTTGCTGATGCAGTTGGAGCTGATTTTATAAGAGTAGAACATTTATACACAGGCGTTAATGTTACGAGCGCGGGCATGCTTCAGGGACAATGTACTGATATAATTGATTTAAAGATGAAAATAGGAAGTGCCGTTCCAATATTTGCTGATGTTTATGAAGTACACGGAGTTCCGCTTGGAAAGAAATCTTATGGTGAAGCAGCTTGGGAAATAGTTAATGAAGCCTTCGCAGATGGAATTTTTACTTCAGGAAAATCACTCGATGAAAGTATAGAAATTGCTAAAGAAATAAAATCTAAAAATCTACAAGTTCCTATTTACTTAGGCGGAGGAGCAACTGGGGATAATGTTGCAGAGCTTATGAAATATTATGACGGTGTAAGTGTTGCGACTTGGATTAAAGATGGTGATATGGCTAACGACATTAATCCAGAAAAAGCTAAAAAATTTATTAACGAAGTTAAAAAAAATATATGAATGTTGATGAGGGGATAGATTATGAATGTTAAAGACATTCCGTTATACAGAAATGTATATTTGGATATACTAGATAAAATACAATTAGGAGTGTATAAAAAAGATGAACTATTACCCTCAGAGACTGAATTACAGGAAAAATACCAGGTTAGTAGGATTACAATTCGTAGAGCGGTTGAGGATTTACAGCGCGATGGATTTGTAATTAAAAAATCGGGGGTAGGAACTATTATCACTAATGATAAAAAAACACTAAATTTAAACAGTATAAAATCTTTCAGCCTTGAAAATCAAAACGAATCAAGTGAGCTTGTTAGTTTTAAAAAGATTATTGCTCCAGATAAAGTTAAGAAAGCTCTTAATTTAGATGATCTAGATAAAGTATATCAAATAGAAAGAATAAGAAAAGTAAATGATAGAAATATTGGGTTTCATAGAGCTTTTATACCAGAAAGATTTGCTAAATTAAGTGAAGAAGACTTTATATCAAGTCATAGTTCATTATATAGGATATTGGAATCACAAAATATTAATATTACTCATGGTTATGAAATTATAGAATCTATTAATTCCAACAAATCTTTATCAGAGCTACTAAAAATTAGTACTAACACTGCTATGCTATACAAAGAAAGAGTATCCAGTACAGATTGTGATATTGTAGAATATGTAGAAATATATTATATAGGTTCGGTTTATAAATATTACGTTGAACTTAAAAATATGAATTAAATATTAATTAACAATTATTTTTATATTATCAGAATTGTTATTTCGAATATAATATTTACATTGAAATTAGATTTTTAAAGGAGCAACAATGAAATTTTTCTTAGATACAGCAAACATTGATGAGATAAAAAGAATATATGACCTAGGTCTATGTGATGGTGTAACTACTAACCCATCTATAATAAAAAAAGAGGGTAGGGACTTTGAGGAAGTTGTAAAGGAAATTTGTAGCCTAGTAAATGGACCTGTATCAGCAGAAGTAACAGCCTATGACTATGATGGTATGATAGATCAAGCAAGAGATCTAGCAAAATGGGCAGAAAATATCGTAGTTAAAATCCCAATGACAGAAGATGGTCTAAAAGCTATAAATACCCTAGCAAAAGAGGGAATAAAAACAAACTGTACACTAATATTTTCAGCAAGCCAAGGCCTAATGGCCATGAAAGCAGGAGCCACCTACATCTCACCCTTTATGGGCAGGGTAGATGATATGGGAGAAGATGGAGCTGAGCTAATATATAAACTAAGAGAAATCATAGATATCTACGGATACGAAAGTGAAATAATAGCAGCGAGCATCAGAAATATCAAAAACCTAGAAGATGCAGCATTAAACGGAGCTCACATAGCAACAATCCCAGGCAAAATATTTGAAAAACTATGGACTCACCCACTAACAAATGCAGGCATAGAGGCTTTCAAAAAAGATTGGGAAACTTTTGAGAAAAGATAAGATTTAGATAAGAGTTTTTGGACCTTAAGGGGAGATTATTCTAGGAGATAATTTTACTTGCCCTTTATGTCCATAAACTCTTTTTCTATGAGTAAATAAATAGTAAGATATTAGTAAGAAGATTTAAAGGAGATTATATGTTTAGCAAAAAAGATCAACAAGCAGTTAACGCTATCAGGGCCTTATCAATTGCCCAAATAGAAGCTGCCAACTCTGGCCATCCTGGCCTTCCTATGGGTGCAGCACCTATGGCCTACACCCTTTTTAACAAAATATTAAAGGCAAATCCTAAAAATTCTAAGTTTTTTGATAGGGACAGGTTTGTCCTATCGGCAGGTCATGGATCAGCCATGCTTTATTCAATCCTTCACCTAGCAGGATATGACTTAACTATAGATGATTTAAAAGATTTTAGGCAAGTAGGATCTAGGACTCCAGGCCATCCTGAGTGCGGTCATACCGATGGAGTTGAGGTAACTACAGGACCTTTGGGCCAGGGTATAGCCCAAGCAGTAGGTCTTGCAGTAGCTGAAAAACATATGGCTGGCCTATATAATAAGGAAAATTATGATATTATAGACCATTATACCTATGCTCTTTGTGGAGATGGGGATCTTATGGAGGGGGTAGCTTATGAGTCTATGAGTCTTGCAGGCCATTTAAACTTAAATAAGCTAATCGTTTTATATGATTCAAATGATATCTGCCTAGATGGTAATCTTTCAACATCATTTTCTGAAAATGTAGAAGCCAGGGTTAAGGCTCAAAAATGGAATTACCTTAGGGTAGAAGATGGCAATGATTTAGATGCTATATATGAAGCTATAACAAGTGCCAAGGAAAACTCTAATGGTCCAACCTTAATTGAGATAAAAACTGTAATAGGTTATGGATCAGCTAACCAAGGAACTAATAAGGTTCACGGAGCCCCATTAGGATCAGAAGACTTTGAAGCTGCAAAAAAAATATATGAGTGGAGTGATGATGACTTTATTATTCCAGAAGAAGTATATAATACATTTAAAGAAGTTTCAGACAGAGGATCAGAGGCTAATAAAAAATGGGATGAGCTTTTAGAAGGTTATAAAAAAGATTATCCACAAGATTATAAAGAGCTTATAGCAGGAATAGAGAGAAAACTTCCAGAAAACTTTATGGATGAGGTTAAGAAATACTCATCAGCTGATAAAGCCCTAGCAACCAGGGCGTCAGGTGGGGAGATTATCCAAGATTTAGCCAAGATAAGTAGAAACTTCTGGGGTGGGTCAGCAGATTTATTCTCTTCTAATAAGACTAATATAAAAGACTCTAAGGCATTTTCTAACGAAAATCCAGAGGGTAGAAACCTATGGTATGGAGTTCGTGAGTTTGCCATGGCAGCTATTGGAAATGGAATCATAGCCCATGGAGGAAGCTTCCACCATGTATCAACCTTCTTTGTATTTGCAGACTACTTAAAGGCAGCAGTTAGGTTATCAGCCCTATCAAACCTACCTTTAACCTATGTTATGACCCATGATTCAGTGGCTGTAGGTGAAGATGGACCAACCCATGAACCTATAGACCAACTAGCTATGCTCAGGGCTATCCCTAACACTATAGTTTTAAGGCCAGCTGATGCCAATGAAACAAGGCTAGCTTGGAAGATAGCCTTAGAAAGTAAAGAAAGCCCAGTTGTTATTTCCTTAACTAGACAGGCAGTAGCAAACCTAGCAGAAACAGAGGACCTAGATAATATAGATAAGGGAGCCTATGTTATAAAAGAAGCTGATGATGCTGACCTAATACTTATAGCTACAGGCTCAGAAGTATCTCTAGCCCTAGATGCAGCTAAGAAATTAGAAGAAGAGGGCAAATCAATTAAAGTAGTATCCATGCCATCTATGGAGCTATTCAGAGCCCAAGATGAATCCTACAAAAAAGAAGTCCTAACTAAGGGAGTAAAGAAAGTTTCCATAGAAATGGGTTCAACCTTTGGCTGGAGCGAATTTACCGGTGGATGCGGCCTAAATATCGGTATAGATAGGTTTGGAATCTCAGGTAAGGGATCTGAAGTAGCAGCAGAGCTTGGTTTTACTACTGAAGCTATAGTAGATAAGATAAAAGATAAGTTTTTTAGATAAAAGGGTGCTTCGGCGCCCTTTCTAAATTATTAGCTTAGAAAAGTAAAGGGGATCATTATGAAAAAAGAAAAAAGCCTCTGGCAGCTTTTTAAATCAACCCTATATTTATCAGCCTTTACCTTTGGCGGAGGTTATGTAATAATTTCTTTGATGAAAGATACATTTGTTGATAAATTAGCTTGGATTGACAAGGACCAGATGCTTGATATGACAGCTATAGCCCAGTCAGCTCCAGGAGCTGTTGCAATAAATGCTGCTGTAGTAGTAGGATATGAAACTCTTGGGATTTTAGGGATGCTTACTGCAATTCTTGCAACAATAATCCCTCCCCTAATTATCATTTCGACCATATCAATTTTTTACAAGGCATTTATAGCCAATAAATTTATAGCCACCTTCTTAAAAGGCATGCAGGCAGGAGTTGCTGCCCTTATATTTAAGGTAGTCATTGATATGACAGATGACCTATTTAAAGAAAAATCCAAGGGACTTTTAGTAATCATGGTCATAAGCTTTATTGCAGGATTTATCTTTAGGATAAATATAGTCTATATAATATTAAGCCTAATTTTTGTCGGTCTAGTTTATTCAAAATTGAATAAGGAGAAATGATGTATCTAAGTCTATTTATAACATTTTTTAAAATTGGATTATTCTCCTTTGGTGGAGGTTACGCAGCCCTACCCCTTATCCAACAAGAGGTAGTAGGGGTAAACCAATGGATAAGCGCCAGTGAATTTAATGACCTAATAACCATTAGCCAAATGACACCAGGTCCCATAGCCATAAATGCATCAACCTTTGTAGGAACTAGGCTCTTAGGCCTTCCTGGTGGGATTGTAGCAACCCTAGGCTGTGTAACTCCTTCTGCTATTATAGTGGGACTTTTGGCATACTTTTATTCCAAATATAAAAACATAGATGCCATATCAAATGTCCTAGTTTTTCTAAGACCAGCTATAATTTCAATGATTCTAATAGCGGGAGTGGATATCCTAAATACAGCCCTTTTTGAAAATATGCCTATATCAATTTCAAATATAAACATCCCCATGCTAGTAATATTTGGAGTAAGCCTAGCTATAATGGTAAAAAAAGAAATAGACCCTATAAAAATGATGCTAGCTAGTGGAGTGGTTTATTTGTTGGTTAGCTTTATAATATAGAGATAAAAGTTGTATGTTAGACTTTTATCTTTTTTATTTGTTAAAAAAAAGAATTAGGATTATAATAGTACTAAGAAAACTATTTCACAAGTTTTTTATATCTAATATATAAAAATGACTAACAAAATGCAAAGGAGATTATATGAAAATCAAAGTACCATATGGAAAAGGATTCCAAGAAGCTGAAATAGAAGATTCTAGACTTTTAGGTATTTTAGAATCATCCCTAGAAGAATATGAACCTAAAGAAAACCAAGATGACCTGGTAAAAAATGCCATGGAAAATCCTATTGAAAGTGACAAATTAGAAGAATTAGCTAAAGGCAAAGATAAGGTAGTTATCCTCATATCAGATCATACTAGACCTGTACCAAGTAAGTACATATTGCCACATATGCTAGAGGCTATAAGAAAGGGAAATCCTAATGCCGACATAACTCTTCTTGTAGGTACAGGTTGCCATAGGGGAAGCCAAAAAGAAGAGCTTATATATAAGCTAGGTGAAGAAATTTATAACAATGAAAAAATATATATCCACGATTGCGATGATGAGTCTATGCTTAAAAAACTTGATGAAAAACTACCTTCAGGTGGGGATATTGTTGTAAATAAGCTAGCAGCAGAAGCTGACCTATTAGTTGCAGAAGGGTTTATAGAACCTCACTTTTTTGCAGGATTTTCTGGTGGACGTAAGAGCGTATTTCCAGGATGTTGCTCTAGAAAAGCCGTTATGTATAACCACAATGCAGAATTTATAGACAGTGACTATGCAAGGACGGGAAACCTAGAAAATAACCCTATCCATAGGGATATGATAGCAGCAGCCAGGGCATGTGGTCTAGTTTATATAGTAAATGTAGTAATAAATTCCAAAAAAGAAATAGTCTATGCAGTAGCAGGAGACTTAGAAAAGGCCCATGAGCAAGGTGCAAGTTGGCTAAAATCAAGAGCTGGGGTAGATAAAAAAGAAGCAGACATAGTAATAACATCAAACGGTGGTTACCCACTAGATCAAAATATATACCAAACAGTTAAATCAATGACAGCAGCAGAAGCCTGTGTAAAAGAAGGTGGAGTAATAATAGTATCATCAAAATCAGATGATGGGCATGGAGGTCAAAGCTTCTATGATGCCTTTGCCCAAGAAAGAGACATAGACAAACTCTACCAAAGCTTCCTAGACACACCAAAAGAAGAAACAATACCAGACCAATGGGAATCACAAATCCTATGTAGGGTCCTTAGAAAGGTAAAGGCAGTAATCTATATAACAGACCAAGATAAAGCACTCTTAGATAACTTCCACCTAAGTAAGGCGGAAACCTTAGAAGAAGCTATAAAAATGGCTGATGATTTAGTAGGAGAAGATAAGGAAGTTACAGTTATACCAGATGGTATTGCAGTTATAGTAAAATAAATTAAGGCCGGATTAGACCGGCTTTTCTTGTGGAGATTTTTACTATATATAAGATTGACTTTTGTAATTCGCCAGGCAATAGATTTTAGAAAATTAAAAATAAATTAACTTATAGTATAGTAATCCAAGGAGTAAAGAGAAAAGGAGATTTTATGCAAAAAAAGTGGTGGCAGAAGGAAATTGTTTATCAGATTTATCCTAGATCCTTCAAGGACTCAAACAATGATGGGATAGGTGATATTAGGGGAATTGTTGAAAAACTTGATTACTTGAAGGACTTGGGCATTACTATGATTTGGCTTTGCCCAATCTATAGATCCCCAATGGCCGACAATGGTTACGATATTTCCGATTATTTCGACATCAATGAAGAGTTTGGCAGCATGGAAGATTTTGACCTTTTGGTGGCGGAGGCCAAAAAAAGAGATATCAGGATCATGATGGACCTTGTCCTAAACCACACCTCTAATGAACATGCGTGGTTTAAGGAGGCAATATCTGATAAGGATAGTCCTTACAGGGATTATTATATAATTAGAGAAGGGAAAGAGCTTCCAAACAATTGGAGATCGATCTTTGGTGGATCTACTTGGACTAAGATAGATGGTGAAGATGCCTATTACTTCCACTCCTTTGCCAAAGAGCAGCCAGATCTCAATTGGGAAAACCCTAAGCTTAGAGAAGAAGTAATTAATATTGTTAATTTCTGGATTGATAAGGGAATCACAGCCTTCAGGATGGACGCAATCAATCACATAAAGAAAGACTCTTCATACAAAAGTGGAGATCCAGACGGGGCTGATGGCAGAGTTTCTGTCGTAAAATTCGGTAGAAATCAAGAGGGGGTTGAAGATCTCATAAGGATCCTTTCAGATAAAACCTTCAGAATCCACGATTCGATGACTGTAGGTGAGACCGCTGGTCTTTCTTATGACAAATATGCAAAATACATCGGATATGATGGGGTATTTTCCATGGTATTTGACTTTATCCCAGCAAACTTCGACGTGGTTGAAGAAACTTGGTACAAGAGACTTGACTGGAAGGTAAGCGACTTTAGAAAGTCAATTTTCGGTAGTCAAGAGTCAATCCAAAAATACGGCTGGTCAGCAAATTTCATTGAAAACCACGACCAGCCAAGGGCTACTAGCAAGATATTAAGGGAAAAGGACGAGGATATCGATGCTATAAAGATGCTTGGAGGAATTTACTTCTTCTTTAGGGGAACTCCTTATATCTACCAAGGTCAAGAGCTCGGTATGAAAAACTTCGTAAGAGAATCTAAAGACGACTTCCAAGATATTCAATCTATAGACTCCTATAATAGAACTCTAGAGGAAGGCTTTAGCGAGGAGGAAGCACTATACTTCACTAACCTTAGGAGCAGGGATAACCCAAGAGTTCCTTTCGCCTGGACTAAGGAAAAGTACGGAGGATTCTCACAAACTAAGCCTTGGATTGCCATGGCCTACGAAAATCCTATAGTAAATGCGGAGGATGAGGAAAAGGATAAGGATTCTGTCCTAAACTTCTACAAAAAAATGATAGACTTTAGGCAAAATAGTGAGTATTCTGATCTCCTAATTTATGGAGACTTCAAGCCTTTGGAAGGCATTGATAGCGAAATAATAGCCTATGAAAGAATATTAGACGATAAAAAAGTAGAAATTATCGCAAACTTCTCAGATAAGAAAAAGAAAATAGAAGCAAAGGGTAAGGATATAATCTTTTCAAACTCAAGGGGAGAATTAGAAGAAGATAAGCTAAGTTTAAGTCCTTACGGTTTTGTAATCCTAGATAAAAAAATTAATAAATAACATGAAGAAGACGCAAAATCGAAGGCGCTTATAAGCCTTTGCTTTTGCGTTTTCCTTTAATTAATAAAAATATTCAAATAAAAATCTATATAAGATAAAAATCCCCTTTCTAATTTGACAACCCATAGCTAAAGTAACTTATCTTCTTTTAATTTAAGAGGAGAACAAGCCCGTACGGCTAATTGAGGACAGCCCGTCCGGCTCGGGGAGAATCAACCCGCAGGCTCGAGGAGATAAGCTCATAGGCTTGAAGAGATAAGTCTCTTAGTTCGGGAATTAAGTTCACAGAACCTAGAAGTAAATTTTATCTCGGATTAAATAGAAAATTTCCTAATCGATATGACCTAGACTTATGATATAGAGGCAAGAAGCAGTATAAAAACTTAAGATAAATCCATGGAGATGTATTAGTTTAGCCAAAGCTGAGATAGGCTAATTAACCTCATGTAGGCTTTCTTTAAAATGAGTTTTATTCAGATAAGAAAAGTTTCGCCAAACAGTTGACATTCCGTTGACTAAGTGTTATATTAGTATCAGATAAAAGTTGTAAGCGATTACAAAAAAATAAATTGTATAATCGCTTAAAATTTTAGGATAAATTGCAACCGCTTACAGAAATACTTGCTTATTTGATCAAGAAAAATTTTAGAGACTTGGAATTTAAAAGATCAGAAACTATTAGGGTATAAGAGAAATAGGAAGCTTAGCAATTAAAATGGAGGAGATTATGGAACTAAAACTAGAGAATTTAGATAAAATTCTAGAAAAAGTGGACGAGGGTCCAAACTATGACGTAAAAAAGCTGAG
>JAPJPH010000018.1 GCA_030825745.1 Anaerococcus sp. | reverse complement strand
CTTTTAAAGGAAGGTCGATGCTATGACAAATTTAGAATACATTACCAATGAATTAAAAAATGAAATGAAAATGCATGTAGATTCTATCCAACAATTTAATACCTGGATTAGTATCTTAAAGCCACTAAATCTTTATGAAAATACCCTCTACCTTGAAGTTCCAAAAAAAGATACCCTTTTTATATTCGATAAAATCTGGGTACCCCAACTTCAAAGTGCTCTAGATAATATAAAAGATAGGATTGGAGGAAGTTATAAGGTAAGGGTAACTGCCAAAGATGCCAAAGAATATAATAATATCCTAACTTTGGGTAAAGATTATGATTCAAATGGTCAAATGAGAATCAACCAAGTTAGCTCACATCCAAGACCCCAACTAGAGCCTGAAAACATCTTTGATAACTTTATAGAGGGTAAATCTAACCAGTATGCCCTAGGAGTTAGCCAGGCAGTTGCAGAAAATATTTCTAACAAATCTATGGCAAGGCTATATAATCCCCTCTTTATATATGGTGAAAGTGGTCTGGGTAAAACCCACCTTATGCAAGCCATAGCCCACAAGATCTTAGAAAATAGAGATGATGCCTATGTAATGTACCTATCTAGTGAAAAATTTACTAATGAGATGATCTCAGCCTTAAGATCTACTAAAAATGAAAAATTTAGGGAAAAATATAGGTCAGTTGATATCCTTTTAATAGATGATATCCAATTTATAGCAGGCAAGGAAGGTACCCAAGAAGAGTTCTTCCATACCTTTAATGACCTATATAATACAGGCAAACAGATAGTTATTTCATCAGATAGGCCACCAAAGGAGATCAAACAATTAGAAAATAGGCTAATATCAAGGTTTTCTTGGGGGATAATAGTTGATATAGGAAAACCTGACTTTGAAACTAGGGTAGCTATCCTTCAAAAGAAGGTAGACCAGCTAGGGGCCTTTGTAGATAATGATATCCTCTTTTATATAGCAGAAAATATAGATACCAATATTAGAGACTTAGAGGGTGCCTTATCAACAGCCATAGCCTATGCTAAAAGTGATAGTAGAGATTATATAAGTATGGAAGATGCTATAAAGGGTGTTGCAACAAGGGTCAAAGATCAAAGAAAAAGAGTTAATATAGAAGATATCCAAAAGAAGGTTTCTGAAAAATATGCAGTCAAACTTAGTGATCTAAAAGGAAAAAGTCGCAAAAAAGAAATAGTAATACCTAGACAAATAGCCATGTACCTAGCTAGGGCAATCTTAGATGATTCCTTAGTAACCATATCAAATGCCTTTGATAGAGACCATACAACTGTAATGCATGGTATAGATAAAATACAACAACAAATGGATGATGATTCCTACTTCAAACAAGAAATAGAAGATCTCCAAAATGAGATAACAGGCTAGAATGTTTATAAGGCTGTGGATAAGTATGTTGATAAGTAAAGTTTTAAATTTTCTTAAAAATCCCTTGTGGATAATGTGGAAAAATAGCCATTTTATCCTTTTTTTGCCCACAAGATATTAACATAGATTATCATTAGAATTTGAGGGTTTAAAAGACTTATCCACATTTATACACCACCTACTAATAATACTACTAAGTATATATAATAGTTTTAAGGAGAGAGCATGAAATTTAAAATTAAACAAGAAGATTTAATGAAAGCTATAAATATTGCACTTAAGGCTGTTTCAAAATCTACTAACATCCAAATACACGAATTAATATACTTTGAATGTGAAAAAGATTATTTGACCCTAACAGCTTTTGATGGAGAAATTACAATAAAAACAAAGGCGGCAGCTGAAATTATAGAAGATGGACAAATGGCCCTTAAAGCTAACCTTATAGCAAATATAGTTAGAAAACTCCCAAATGACCTAGTTACCATAGAAAATAAAGATTCAAAGATAAATATCAAATGCAATAGTTCAAACTTTAACCTCCTTGCCTTTGAATACTTTGAAAAACAAGACCTATCCCTACCTGATAGCAATGAAATTGTAATAGAAAATGATATATTAAAAAGATCTATTAGCCAATCAGAATTTGCAACAAGTATGGATGAAACAAAACTTGCCCTAACCGGTATCTTATTTGAACTTAGAGATAGTAAATTAAACATGGTAGCCCTAGATGGTTATAGGGTGGCCCTAAAAAAAATAGATTTAGACTATCCATCTGAATATGAAAATAGTGAGTATATTATCCCAAAAAGATCCCTAATAGAATGGTCTAGGATAATATCTGATGATAAAAAAACAAGTATTTATAAAAATGATAATGACCTTATCCTAGTTTCTGGTGAAACTACTATGTTATGTAAGGTAATAGATAAAAATTATATAGACTACAGAAATATAATAAATGATATATCAGAAACCTCTATTATTATAGATAAAAGAGAGCTTTTATATGCCCTAGACAGGGCCCAGGTTCTCCAAGATGCAGCAAGAGCTAACCTAATAAAAATAGAAATAGCAGATGATGCTATGATTATTAGGTCAAACTCTGAAATAGGGGATGTAAAAGAAGTTATACAAATTAAAAAAACTGGTAGCAACTTGGATATAGCCTTCAATGCAAGATATATGCAAGAAGGAGTTAGGGCTTGCGATAGTGATTATATAAAATTAAATTTCAAATCTGCCCTAAACCCATGTCTAATATATCCTCAAGAAAGTAAGTATGATAAAGAAGACTTCACCTACCTTGTATTACCAGTTAGGTTAGCAAACTAGGATAGATTATGAATAAAGTAGAATTTGAAACAGAAATGATTAGACTAAAAGATCTATTAAAGGCAACTGATCTAATCCCAAGTGGAGGTCTTAGTAAACTCATTATAAAAGATGAGGGGGTTTTGGTAAATGGTGAAATTTGCAATATACCTGGCAAAAAACTAAGTAAGGGAGATATCGTAATCTTTGATGATACAGAAATTAGTATTATATAATGTGGATAGATAAATTAAGCCTATATAATTTTAGAAATTATAAAAGCCAAGAAATTAAATTTAACGAGGATATAAATATATTTATAGGTGATAATGCCCAGGGTAAGACCAACCTTCTAGAATCCATTTATTACCTAGCCAATGCCTCAAGTTTTAAAAAAATATCAGATAGCGACCTAATTAGGTTTAACCAAGAAAATATGAAATTATCTGCCCTTGTTAGAAAGGGCAGGTCTTTAAAAAAAGTCCTTATACAAACCAATCTAAAAGATAAGAGTATTTTTGTAAATGAAGTAAAGTATGATAAGAGATACCTATATAGGTCTCTTTTTAAGGTGGTATTATTTACCCCAGAAGACCTTCAAATAATAAAAGAGGGCCCAGCCTTAAGAAGGGAGCTTATAGATCAGATAATAAAGGAAGTAGACCCTAGTTATCAAAAAATAAAAAAATCTTATGATAAAATCTTATACCAAAGAAATATGCTCTTAAAAAGATCTAATACATCATTTTTCAATGAATCTCTTAAGGCCTATGATATAAGCCTAGCCAAATATGGGACAATGATCTATAAAAGAAGAAAAAAGATTATAAAAATCCTAGAAGGTTTTGCTAATAACTTTCATAAAAATCTTACTATGGGCAAAGAAGAGCTAAGCCTAAGTTATGAACCTGACATAAGTGCAGAAAATAATGAAGATTTTCTAGAAATATTAAAAAAATCTAGGACAGATGACCTAAAAAAAAGCTCATCCCAAAAAGGTCCCCATAGAGATGAGATAAAAATTATTATAAATGGCAGAGACTCTAGGAAATTTGCATCCCAGGGTCAACAAAGATCTGCTATCTTAAATATAAAACTAGCCCAAGTTAGGCTAATAAAAGAAGTTAGTGCTGATAAAGCCCTTATTTTATTTGATGATGTTTTCTCTGAACTAGATGAAAAAAGAAGTCTATTTCTACTTGAAAATCTCAAAGGCTATCAGACTATAATAACAGCAACCAATACCAAAAGCTTAGAGTATATAGATGAAGAAAAAATAAAATACATCTATAATGGTAGCATTAGAAAGGAATAATATGACACAAAAAAGTTATGATGCTGATAATATAAGGGTCTTAGAAGGCTTAGAGCCTGTTCGTCTAAGACCTGGTATGTATATAGGATCAACTAGTGAAAAGGGATTACACCACCTAGTATATGAAGTTGTAGATAACTCCATAGACGAGGCCCTAGCAGGACGTTGTGACTACATAAAGGTAACAGTATCAAAGGATAATGTAATAACAGTAGAAGATGATGGATCAGGAATCCCTGTAAAAGAGCATCCAACCACCAAAAAATCAACCCTAGAAACAGTACTAACAGTATTACATGCTGGTGGTAAGTTTGATGATTCTGCCTATCAATTTTCTGGAGGACTCCACGGAGTAGGTGTATCAGTAGTAAATGCCCTAAGTGAGTATCTAATAGCCCAGGTAAAAAGGGATGATCATATCTATAAAATGACCTTTGAAAGAGGAATCCCTACAAGTGAGCTAGAAATTTTAGGAGATAGCAAAGAAACTGGTACAACAATTACCTTTAAACCTGATAGTGAAATATTTGAAACAACAATATTTGATAGGAAAATCCTAGAAAATAGATTTAGGGAAATGGCCTTTTTAAATAAGGGAGTAAAAATAATCCTAAAAGATGAGAGGGAAGATTACGAAAAAACCTTTGAATTTGAAGGTGGAATCAGTGAATATGTTCAGTTTTTAAACCGTAACAAAGACCCAATAATGGATGTTATCCCTCACTTTGAAGGTAGCCAAGAAGATATAGAAGTAGAAATAGCCTTCCAATATACAGACTCCTACAGTGAAAATATCCTATCCTATGCCAACAACATATTTACCCCAGAAGGGGGAACCCATATATCAGGACTTAGATCTGCCCTAACTAGGTCAGTAAATGACTATGCTAGAAGCTTTAACCTAATAAAAGAAAATGAAGAAAACCTCCAAGGAGAAGATATTAGGGAGGGAATAACAGCTATAGTATCAGTAAAAATACCTGAACCACAATTTGAGGGTCAGACTAAGGCAAAACTTGGAAATAGTGAAGCAAGAGGGGCAGTAGATACCTTCTTCTCCTTAAAACTAAAAGCCTTCTTAGAAGAAAATCCTAAAGAAGCCAAGGCAATAATAGATAAGGCCCTAGCAAGTAAAAGAGCCAGAGAAGCAGCTAGAAAAGCAAGAGACTTAACCAGAAAAAGATCCATCCTAGACTCTGCAACCCTACCAGGAAAACTAGCTGATTGTCAAAGTACAGACATAAAAGAAAATGAAATTTTTATAGTCGAGGGTAACTCAGCTGGTGGTTCTGCCAAGGGAGGTAGGGATAATAGGATCCAAGCCATCCTCCCCCTCCGTGGAAAAATCATGAATGTAGAAAAAGCCAAACTGGATAAAATCCTAAATTCAGAAGAAATCAAAGCCATGATAACAGCCTTTGGTACAGGAATAGGTAAAGAATTTGATATAAGTAAACTTAGGTATGGAAAAATCATCATCATGACAGATGCCGATGTAGATGGAGCCCACATTAGAACCCTCCTACTAACATTTTTCTATAGATACATGAAACCCCTAATAGATGAGGGTCATGTCTATGTAGCCCAACCACCCCTATATAAGATAAGCCATGGTAAAAATGAAAGATATGTATATACCGATAATGAAAGAGATAAGGTAATTAAAGAATTAGGCATAGATAATTATAAAATCAATAGATACAAGGGACTAGGTGAGATGAATGCAGACCAACTATGGGATACAACCATGGATCCAGACAATAGGGTCTTACTTAGAGTCTATGATGATATAGAAAAAACAAGTGCTGATGATACCTTTGCCCTATTAATGGGAGAGAAGGTAGAACCTAGACGTAACTTTATCCAAGAAAATGCCCAATATGTAAATAATATTGACATATAGGAGGTAAAATGACAGAAGATAATAATATTATAAATGTAGACCTAGAAAGTAAGATGAAGGATTCATACCTTGAATACTCCATGTCAGTAATAGTATCCCGTGCCCTACCGGATGTTCGTGATGGATTAAAACCAGTCCATAGAAGAATCCTTTATGGGATGGAAGAGCTAGGTCTTGAACCAAACAAAGCAACCAGAAAATCAGCCAGGGTAGTCGGAGATGTAATGGGTAAGTACCACCCTCACGGTGATAGTGCCATCTATTATGCCCTAGTAAGATTAGCCCAAGATTTCTCAACCAGATATCCCCTAGCAACAGGCCAGGGTAACTTTGGATCAATCGATGGTGATGATCCAGCAGCTATGCGTTATACAGAAGTTAAGATGAGCAAAATAGCCAAGCTCATGCTTAGAGATATCAAAAAAGATACAGTAGACTTCATGCCAAACTTTGATGAAGAAGAACTAGAACCAGTAGTACTACCATCAAGGTTTCCAAACCTATTAGTAAATGGATCAAATGGTATAGCAGTAGGTATGGCAACAAATATGCCACCCCACAACCTGGGTGAGTCAATAGATGCAACCATAGCCTACATGAAAAATGAAGATATAAAAATAAGTGAACTAAACAACATTCTAACAGGTCCAGACTTTCCAACAGGAGCCTATATCCTAGGTAGGTCTGGAATAAAAGAAGCCTACGAAACAGGCAGGGGAAAAGTAAAACTAAGGGCAGTATGTGAAATAGAAACCTTCAAAAAAAATAGGGAAAGGATCATAGTATCTGAAATCCCATACCAGGTAAACAAATCAAGACTTATCCAAAAAATAGCTGACCTAGTAAAAACAAAAAGAGTTGATGGAATCAGTGACATCAGAGATGAGTCTGATAGAAAGGGAATGAGGATAGTAATTGAGATAAAAAGAGACTCAAATGCTAACATAGTCCTAAACAACCTCTACAAATATACTCAACTAGAAACAACTTTTGGAATAATAAACCTAGCCCTAGTAGATGGGATACCAAAAATCCTAAACCTAAAAGAGATAATAGCCCACTATGTTACCCACCAAAAAGAAGTAGTAACCAGAAGAACAAGTTTTGACCTATCTAAGGCTAAGGCTAGAAAACACATAGTAGAAGGCTTGATAATAGCTATAGATAACATAGATGAGATAATAAAAATAATCAGATCATCCTATGATAACGAGCAAATCAAAAAAATCTTTTTAGAAAAATTTGGCCTATCAGATAAACAATCCCAAGCCATCCTAGATATGCAACTAAAAAGACTATCAGGCTTAGAAATAGAAAAACTAAACGAAGAAAACAAACAACTAGCAGAAACCATCAATTACCTCCTATCTATCCTAAACTCAGAAGAAACCCTAACAAACCTAATCATAGATGAGCTTAGTCAAATAAGAGATGAATTTGCAGATAAAAGACGTAGCAAAATCATAGAAGATGAGGGAGACTTTGATATAAAAGAGCTAATAGAAAAAGAAGATGTCCTATTAAGCCTAACCAAAGATGGTTATATAAAAAGACTACCTATAGATACCTACAAGGTACAAAATAGGGGAGGCAAGGGAATAACAGCAGGCAACACCAAAGAAGGGGACTTTATCAAAAAAATAAAAGTAACCAACACCCATGAAGAATTACTATTTTTCACCTCCCTTGGTAAGGTCTACTCCCTAACAGCCCACCAGATACCAGAAGGTAGCAGACAATCTAGGGGAGTTGCCATAATAAATATCCTAAATCTAGAAAGTGGAGAAAAAATAACTGAAATGATGGGACTATCAGACCTAAATGATCAATCACAGATCATCCTACAAACCAAGGATGGAACCATCAAAAAAACAGCAGCAGAAAACTTCACCAACATAAGGAAAAATGGAATCATAGCCATATCCCTAGATGAGGGAGATAGACTAATATCTGTTAGACAAATTGATCAAAAAGAGGACCTAGTTATATCAAGTAAAAATGGTATGACCATCCTAATATCCACAGATGAAATCAGATCCACTGGTAGGTCTGCCAAGGGAGTTAGGGCAATCAAACTAGATAAGGGAGATGAAGTCGTATCCATGAACATAAAAAGCGATGAAACCTACCTCCTAGTAGTAACAGAATATGCTTATGGTAAAAAAACCTCCTTTAACAACTTTAAAACCCAAAAAAGAGGGGGTAAGGGAGTTAGATGTCATAAAGTAACAGAAAAAACAGGAAAAGTAATAGATACTTTACCAACTGACCTAGATAATGATATAATGATGGTATCTTTTAGTGGAGATATGATAAGGTTAAGCGTAAGAGATATATCAATATCAGGTAGAAATACCCTTGGTGTAAAACTTAAAAACCTATCTAACAAAGATGACAGGATAGTATCAGTAACTAAATATAATACTTTGGAAGATGAGGAAGAAGATGTTTAATGCAGAAATTAAAGAAGAAAACAATACATTAAAAATATGTTTACAAGGCGATTTAGATGTCTATTCTGAAGATGAATTCAAAGACTTTCTAGATCAAAACCTAAAAAAAGTAGAAAAAGACCTAATATTTGACCTAAGTGACCTAGACTACCTAGACTCTACAGGACTTGGCATGTTTATGAATATCTATAAAATGGCAAGTGAAAATGAAAAAAGCGTAAAAATCATAAATGCCAAAGAAAATATCTATAAATTATTTAAAATAACAGATCTAACTGATATATTTAAAATGGAGAAATAATGGAAAAAATTAGCATAACAATCCCGAAAAATCCCATATATATTAAGTCTATCAGACTATTTTCAGCATCTGTTGCATCAGATCTAGGCTTTGACATAGAAAAAGTTGAAGATGTAAGAGTTGTAGTATCTGAGGCAATAAACTATAAATTTGGAGATAACCAAGATATCAAAATCAACTTTAAAACAGAAGAAGGCTATCTTGAAATAGAAGTTATAGGAAAAGATAAAACACTAGATGATAGAGCCCTTAAAATGCGAGATTTAATATTAAAAGAACTAGCAGATGAAGTAGAAATAACAGATGAGTCTATACTACTAAAAATAAAGGCAAAATAATGGCGAAATCAAATAACGATAAGAACAAGGAAGAAATCCAAAAAAAATTTGAAACCTACTATCAAACCAAGGATAAAAAACTAAGAGATGAGCTAATACAAGAGCACATGTATATAGTAGATATCCTATCAAATAAATACGTAGGCAAGGGTATAGAAAAAGATGACCTCTACCAGGTAGCCAGTCTTGGACTTATCTATGCCGTTGAAAGGTTTGATCCAACAAAGGGCTTTGCCTTCTCATCCTTTGCAACACCAACCATAATGGGTGAGCTAAAAAGATACTTTAGAGATAAGGGATGGGTCATAAGAGTACCTCGTAGGATCCAAAACCTTTATAAAAAGATAAACACAGCTAAAAAAATCCTCCCCCAACAACTACAAAGAACCCCAACAGTGGCAGACATAGCCAAATACTTGGGAGAAGATGAGGAGACTATCCTTGAGACAATGGAGGCATCAAAAGTCTATACCCCTCAATCCTTGGATATGAAATACCAAGTCCAAAAGGGAGAAAATTCCATAGACCTATCAGACATGATAGGAGAAGATGATAAAAACTTTGACTCAATAGAATTAAAAGACCTAATAGATAAATCAAAAGAAAGACTAAATGAGCTAGAAAAAGAAATCCTAGAATTAAGATACTACGAGGGAAGAACCCAGGTAGAAATAGCAAATAGCCTAGACATTAGTCAAATGACCGTATCAAGGATAGAGAAAAAAATCCACAAAAAATTCATAGAAGAATTAGAAAAAATGGAAGAATATTAGAAGAAACCTGGATATGAGCTGCACCCGTAAACAGGGAATAACTTAATAATATTTTAAGCGGAATGTAATCTATATTCAATAGGCGACATTCCGTTTAATTTTGTCTTTATCCTGTTTTGATTCTTGTATCATATTATAATTCTTTTGTATTGTAAAAAGTATAATACATAGTTTATCACTTATTGGCTAGCTTTCAAAACCATAGTAAATACAGATCCGCAAGGTGTATTATCAGCTACACTTATTTCGCCACCATGGGCCTTAACTATAATCCTACAAAGATATAGACCTAGACCTATACTCCTCTTGCTATCTATGATTTCGTTATTGGCCGAATAGAATTTTTGGAATATATTTTTCTTATCTCTATCTTCAATTCCTTTTCCATTATCTGCCACTTGGATAATGACCTTATTTGCATCTTGGTAGGCTCTTATATTAATACTTGACCCTTCAAAAGTATATTTTATAGCATTATCTACAAGGTTTATGATGA
>JAPJPH010000017.1 GCA_030825745.1 Anaerococcus sp. | reverse complement strand
GAATATCTGGTTTGTTTACCATAATCCTAGCCAAAGCTACTCTTTGTTTTTGACCAAAAGATATGGAATTTGGATATTTATCTAGGATATCATTTATCTTAAGCTGCTTTATTATCTCATCTAGGTTAACCTTATTATCTTTTTTTGCAAGTAGAATATTTTTACGGTTAGTAAAATTAGGAAAAAGTGCTGCATCTTGAAATAAATAACCGATTCTTCTTTCTTGGGGACTTATAAAAATTTTATTTTTACTATCATAAAGAATCTTATCATCCATCTTAATTAGCCCATAATCAGGTTTGATTAGTCCTGCTATTATCTTTAAACTAAGAGATTTTCCATCACCACTTGCCCCGAGAATACCTAGCCTATTCCCTCTCATTAAAAAGTCTGCATCTAAATTAAAATTTTCATATGATTTAAATATCCTACATTCTAACAAGACCTTCTCCTATTTTCTAACAAATTAATAGCTACTAAGACAATTAGGGAAATGCCAATATTTATCAAAACCCACCTAAAGGCAAGTTGGTCTTCACCTATCCTCCATAACTGATAAACTGTAGTTGATATGGTAGCAGTTTTATTTTCCATATAACCACTTACCATTGATGTTGCTCCATATTCTCCTAGGGCTCTGGCAAAGCTTAGTATAATGCCTGCTAGTAATTCACTTTTACAATTTGGAATTATTAACCTCCAAAATATCCACCCATCCTTCATTCCTAGGGTTTTTGCTGCATTTATAATATTTTCATCAAAATTTTCAAAAGCTGCCCTACTAGTCCTATACATCAGAGGAAATATTACTAGGGTAGTTGCAAAAATAGCAGAATACCAACGCATAATAAGGCTTATATTTATTCTTTCAAAGATACTTCCTATTATTGAATAAGGTCCTAGTAGTCTTAAAATAAAAAATCCTAAAACTGTAGGAGGCAAAACCAAGGGCAGGGTTAGGATTACATCAAGGATACCCTTACTGGTCTTATTTAGTCTTTTTATTTTAATAGCTAAGAAAATCCCTATAAAAAAAGTTAATACAGTTGATATAATTGCGATTCTTATTGAATTATAAAGGGGAAAAAGATTCATAATAAAGCCTAGTTAACCTTAAAACCGTATTTTTTAAATATATCTTTGGAAAAGTCACCCTTAAGGTAGGATAAGAATTTTTTAGCTTCATCCTTATTTTTTGATGTTTCTATCATGGCAGCTGGATAGAGCACCTTCTTATCTAAGATTTTTTCATCTGCTTTTGCTATTACATCAAGGTTAAAGACTTTTGCATCTGTTAAATAAACAATCCCACAATCACTTGCCCCTTGATCTATCCAGCTAGCAACTTCCCTAACATTAGAGCCGTAGTTTATCTTATCTTTAATCTCATCCCAAATACCTATATTTTCTAATATTCTTTTTGAGTATTGTCCAACTGGAACATCACTATTACCTAGGGCTACTGATTTAACATAATCTTTACCTAGATCATCAAAACTTTTTATACCTAGCTTTAATCCCTGTTTTTTAGCTAGGACTACTTCATTTTCTAGCAAATCAATTCTTGAAGATGAGTCTATAGCAACCTTAGAATTAAATTTATCACTATCTTTATCTAATTGATCCATTTGTTTATTAGAAGCTGATATGAAAATATCACAATAAGCCTTTTGATCAATTTGACTTTTTAAACTCCCTGATGAATCATAATTTATATTTATCCTAATATCAGGATTTTCTATTTCATAAGATTTTTTTATATCATTAAGTGAGTCAGTCAAAGAAGCTGCTGCAAAAATAGATAATTCTTTACTTTTTTTGTTATTATCTATCTTTTTATTTTGTCTACATCCTGTAAAAACAGAGACTCCTAGGAAAAAACTTAGTAGGAGAAATATTCTTTTTTCCATAATTTACTCCTTATATGTATCGAATTGTTTTAGAAAACTATTCACTTTTATTTTACCACAGTTTAATTTTAAAAGAAATCTAGTATACTAATTAATATTATAAGGAGTTATTATGAAAAAGTTAGTTATACCAGAAAATTATAAAAGTAATAGTGACCTATATGGGACACAAATGTTAATTAAGGAAATAAAAGATTATTTCCAAATCAATTTAGCAAATAACTTAAACCTAAAGAGGGTATCAGCCCCTTTATTTGTACCAAATACATCAGGTTTAAATGATAACCTAAATGGAGTTGATATGCCTGTTATATTTGATCTACCAGAAGCTGGTGGAGCAAATATGGAGATAGTCCATTCCCTAGCAAAATGGAAAAGATATGCCCTAAAAGTATACAAATTTAAAAAATATGAAGGACTTTACACTGATATGAATGCTATAAGAAGGTGTGAGGTGCCAGATAATACCCATTCTTTTTATGTTGACCAATGGGATTGGGAGCTAATTATTGATGAAAATGATAGAAATGAAAATTATTTAAAACAAGTAGTAAACACTATCTACAGAACTATGAAATCTCTAGATGAGTACCTTTCTACCTTAATTCCTACTAGACAAAAACTATTAAAAGATCAAATCAGATTTATATCCAGTCAAGAGCTTTTAGATATGTACCCTGGTATGAATGATAAAGAAAGGGAAAGAGCTATAGTTAAAGAATACGGATCAGTCTTTTTAACTCAAATAGGCAAGGTCTTATCAAATGGAGAAAAACATGATTTTAGGGCCCCAGATTATGATGATTGGCAATTAAATGGAGATATACTAGTTTATAACCCAGTTTTAGATGATGTTTTAGAGCTATCATCTATGGGTATTAGAGTTAACCCGGCCAGTCTAATTGAGCAATTAAAACAAACTGGTAATGAAGATAGGTTAAAATATGATTACCACAAACAACTAATAGATGGCAAACTCCCACAAACAGTTGGTGGTGGAATTGGTCAGTCTAGACTATGTATGTTTTTCTTACAAAAATCTCACATAGGAGAGGTTCAAGTTTCATACTGGCCAGATGAGCAAAGAAATGCCCTTACACAAAAAGGCATAGAACTTTTATAAAAAATTCCCGAATTTTCGGGAATTTTTAATTGCTATTTAAATATTCTTTTATCTCTGCTATAAATATATCTCCATACTGGATGAGTTTTTTATCTCCTACTCCCTTGACCTTTAAAAAATCTTCTTCTGTCTTTGGAAGTTTTGTAGCCATTTCTTTTAATGAGGCATCTGAAAATACTATAAACGGAGGTATATTTCTAGATTTTGAGAGCTTTAACCTAACTTTTTTAAGGTGGTTAAATAGTTTTTCATCATATCCATCAGCTTGATATATATGTTTAGCCTTCTTTTGTTTTTTCTCTTGTCTAATATTTACCATTACCTTTTTTTGATCAAATAAAATCTTTTTTGAATTTTCGGTTAATTTTAGTATAGGGTACCTATCACCAGATACCTTAATATAGCCATCTGCTATTAATGTAGCGATTAAATCCCTAATATATTTTTCATCAGAATCTTTCATTATTCCAAATGTAGATACTGCACTTAACTTTTTATCCCTAGAATTTTTGTTATTTGATCCTTTTAGACAATCTATTATAGTTTTTGACCCATATCTTTGCCCCAACCTATATATGCATGAAATTATTTTTTGAGCATTTATAGTAGCATCTTCTTTTTTTATATCAGATAAACAATTTGTACAATTATCACAAGTATCATCAGCACTTTGACCAAAATAATTTAGGATATAGGCCCTCAGACACCCTGTAGTATTTACATAATTTATCATACTTTGTAATTTTCTAAGCTGGTAATTCTTATATACCGGGTTATTTCCTAGATTTATTAGGTGTTTGTTTATTATTATATCTTGGGCAGAATATAGGAGGATGCATTTGGCATCTAGAAAATCTCTACCTGCCCTTCCTGCTTCTTGATAATAAGACTCCATATCCTTGGGCATATTATAGTGAATAACTGCTCTTACATTTGACTTATCTATGCCCATACCAAAAGCATTGGTTGCTACTATTATATTTACTTTCTCATAAATAAAGTCTTCTTGGGCCTTCTTTCTTTTTTCATTGGTTAATCCTGCATGGTATCTTCCTATCTTAAATCCAGCTTTTTTTAAATTTTCATATAGGTTGTCTACTTTTTTTCTAGTAGATGCATAGATTATTATTGAATCATCTTGGTTATTTTTAAGGTAGTCATATATATAATCTAGCTTATTACTAGGCTTTTTTACAATAAAAGTGAGATTTTCTCTATCAAAGCCTGTTATTTTAATAAAGGGATCATGAAGCTTTAGGTTAGATATTATATCTTCTTTGACTTCATCAGTAGCAGTTGCCGTAAAAGCAGCTATTTGAACATTAGGAAGAACTTCTCTTAGGCTTGGTATAAGTTTATATGAGGGTCTAAAATCATGGCCCCACTGGGATATACAGTGGGCCTCATCTACAGCTACAAATGATATATCAACATCTTTTATAAATTCCCTGAAAAATTCATTTTCTATTCTTTCTGGAGATATATATAAAATCTTGATATCACCCTTTTTAATTGATGATAGAATATTTCTATACTGATCAGTACTTAATTGAGAATTAATCAATCCTGCCTTTATTCCATCTTCTGTAAGAGAATCTACTTGATCTTTCATTAAAGATATTAGTGGTGATATAACCAGGCATATCCCATCCTTTATTAGGGCAGGTAGCTGATAACAAATTGACTTACCCCCTCCTGTAGGAAGAATTGCTAGAGTATCTCTATCAGCTAAAATATTTTCTATTATATCGCTTTGACCCTCTCTAAAAGAATCATAACCGAAGTATTTTTTTAACTTAGCTTTTAACTGTTCTTTCATATAACCTTCCAAAAAAATAATTAAGCAAAACGCTTAATTATTTTCATTTTCTGTATCTATATTATTTTCATCTTTTAAGTTAGAATCCTCATTTGAGCTTTCACTTTCTAAAGATTGAGTATTTGAATCTTTATTTTCTTTAATATCTTCATCAGGAGTTTCAGTATCTTCTATTTCAGGCTTACTTTCTTGATCATCGCTATCATTTGGACCTTTATCATTAGTTATATACTCAGTCTCATCTACTTTAGCACCCTCGCCCCTATTAAAGATGACATCTCCTATTTTTGTTATTAGGCTGATTTTATACTTGCCCTCATTCTCACTTGTAAATCCATCGGTAATATTCCTATATGATCTATTTCCAAGGATAAAATTACCTACATTTAACCTGGCATCAATATCATAGTTATCTATAGTTTTATCACAATCAATTATAATATCACCAGTTTGAGTTTCAAAGTTTAGTTTATTTCCAAGCTTAGAATCAACAATATTTATATTTCCAACATTTGTCTTTAGGTTTGTATTTTTGATTTCTGTTTTACTTAAATTTATTGGCCCAGCTTCATTTATAATATTTCCTGTAAAAAATGAGTTATCTATACTTATAGATCCACTTTTTAGGTTTAAATTGAAATCTTTTACTTCAAGATCACTAATTTTTACATCACCAGCTGCAATGTTTCCTTTTATTTGATCTAAGGATCCAGTTTGAGGCAAGAAGATCCTGACTATTGGAATCTTATCTTTCATGTAGAGCTTATCACCAGAAACCTTATTTTTAAGACTAAGAACTCCATCTTTAAAGCCAATATCCATATCATATACATTTTCTTCACCCTTAAATAAAACTGTATACTCAACATAAGGGTTAGTATTTGATCTTTGGATTCTAACATCACTTGTAGATAAGTCAAAATCAATTGAATTAATTTGGTTTAAGTCAACCCTATATATTCTCGACTGATTATAGGAATTATCATCTATCTCTTTTGAGCTTGCATTTTTACCCTTTAAATTGACCTTGTTGTTTTTAAAAGCCAAGGCAATTATTGCTATAACTACTATAGCTAGGATACCTATCAAGATTTTTTTATCTGGAAGTTTGATATCTTTTTTTGCCTTTTTATTTTCTTGGCTATTATTTTTTTTATTATTGTTATTTTCTTGCATAATTTCTTCCACCTATATTCATAATTAGGATAATTATACTAGTAAAAACTAGTATCCATATTATATAAAAAATTGAGTAAGGATTATCTATACTAGATTTTAGAATAATTGAAGCTAGATTTTTTTCTATACTCATATCTAATAAATATTGTATCACAAAAGCTAGACTTATTACATTTAATAAGCATATAAATAAATTAAAAATAAGTCTACTTACCTTTAGCTTATTTTTATTTATATAAATTGAAATAAGATATAAGATCCCACTTGCTATTATTAGATAAAAAGTCAGCATATCTTCTTTTAGGTATATATTAAGTAGACATAAAAATATCAAAGTTACTAATACATAAATTTCTTTTTTAAAATCTATATCTTTCAATATTCTATCCTCCATAAATATAGGCCCCCTGCCTTAAGAGATGGATTGGCTCTTTTGTTATAGTCCTTATCAAAAAATTTCAAAAACTCCTTAAGGGTAATTTTCCCCCTAGCTAGTTCTATCAATGATCCTGTCATTATCCTAACTTGATTGTGCAAAAAGCTCTCTGCCTTAAAGTAAATTTCAAGATCATCTTCTCTAATTTTAAAATAAGCATCATCTATTTTTCTAACAGTATTTATTTTTATATCAGGATCTTGGTACATAAATAATCTAAAATCATGCTCACCCTTTAATATATCAAGACCTTCTTGTAGTAAGCCTAGATCTAAGCTGTAGGTGATATTTTCTTTATAATTTCTATATATTGGATGCATATCTTTTTGCCTAGATATTATATACTTATAAGTTTTTGCCCTACAATTAAATCTAGCATGAAAATTTAGATCAACTTCTCTACTATCAAGGGCAATAATATCATCAGGCAAGTAAGGATTTATATGATATTTAAATGTATCTGGTCTAATTTTACTATTTGTTAGAAAATTAAAGTATAAACTTTTTGCATGGACGCCAGCATCTGTTCTTCCACATGAGATTATCCTAATTTCTTTATCATCTGTAACCTTTATTAGGGCATCTAGGAGCTCTTTTTCAACACTCCTATATGACTTTTGTATTTGAAAACCGCTAAAGTTTGAACCATCAAAGGCTATTTCAACTAAAATATTTTTAATCATATAAAATGTATGGTTATTATTATGATACAAAAAGCAGTAAATAAGCCAATGCTTATCCAATCTACTTTTTTCATATTTATTTCATTTAATCTAGTTCTTTCACTACCAATCCTATACATCCTAGCCTCCATAGCAGTTGCAAGATCATCACTCCTTTTAAAAGAGTTGATGAAAAGAGGAACTAGGAGGGGGATCATGCTGGTTGCTCTTTGAAAAATATTACCAGATTCAAAGTCAGCACCCCTAGCCATCTGAGCCATCTTTATTTTTTGAGCCTCATCAAATAAGGTTGGAATAAACCTAAGTGATATGCTTATCATCATGGCAAGTTCGCTAGCTGGAAATCCAAACCTCTTTAAGGGAGAAAATAACTTCTCTAGCCCATAGGTTAACTGCATAGGGGAGGTTGTATAGGTTAGTACTGATGTGGATAATATTATTAGGATAAGTCTTAATATAGTGAAGGCTGTCCTATATATCCCTTGGTCAGTTATTTTAATAAATGAAAATTCAAATACAACATTACCAGGTGTTGTAATTAAATTTATAAGACCTGTTATAATTATTATTAAAAGCAAGGGCCTTAGTGATTTTAACACTGACTTTAATGGTATCTTTGCAACTGTTAACATTGCTATTAATAAAATTATGAAGGGGATAAAGGTTATAAAATCATCTACAAAAAATATGGTTATTATATATAAAAATACTCCCACAATTTTAACCCTAGGATCTAACCTATGGATAAAAGTATCAAATGGGAGGTACTGACCTATACTAATGTTTGCCATCTGTATCCCTCAAAACTTTCTCTAATTCTTCTACTGCATCACTTATCTTATAGATATCATCCCTAACTTTTGGGTTTATTTTTTTATATTCTCTCATAAACTTTGTCACCTGTGGATAATCTAGTCCAATTGATTCAAGATCAGTTTTTGTAAATGTATCATAGGTTGACTTATCAGAAAATATTTCTCCTTCATGCATAACCACTACCCTATCTACATATTCGGCAACATCTTCCATAGAGTGGCTAACTAGAACTATGCTTAGCTCAGGATCATTATCATATAATTTCATGATTTCAGAAAATATTTCATCACGACCACTTGGGTCAAGACCAGCTGTTAGTTCATCTAAGACCAAAACCTTAGGCTCCATTGACAAAATACCTGCAACAGCTACCCTTCTTTGCTGACCACCTGATAGCTCAAAGGGTGATAGGTCCTTATAAGTTTCATAATCAAGCCCTACCTTAGCAAAGGCTGCTCTTACTTTCTTATTTACTTCTTCATCTGAAAGACCCATGTTTTTTGGTCCAAAGGCTATGTCTTTTTCTATAGTTTCTTCAAAAAGTTGGTTTTCTGGATATTGAAATACTAGACCAACCTTAAACCTAGCTTCTTTTCTTCTTTTCCTATCCTTAGAGTTTATATCTGCTATGATACAATCTCCCTTGCTAGGTATTAAAAGACCATTTAATAGTTGAACTAGGGATGATTTTCCAGAGCCTGTTTGACCAATTAGGCCTATAACCTCATGTGAGTTTATAGTTAGGTTTACATCTTTTAATGCATAAACTTCATTGCTAAGCCCTTCATTGTATATATAATCTACATTTTTTAATTCTATCTTCATATCCTAGCTAAAAACTCCTCTACATTAAGGGGTAAGTCTTTGTTATAAACACCCTCTTTTTTTAGCTCATAAGCAATTTCTGTTACTTGTGGAACTGTTAATGATAATTCTTTCATTTTTGAAACATTAGAAAAAACCTCTCTAGCAGATCCTTCTAAGGCCTTCTTACCCTTATCTAAAACCACTATTTTATCAGCTAAGACAGCCTCTTCCATATAGTGGGTTATATAGATAATTGTCTTGTTATATTTTTCATTTAAATCCTTGACAAGTTTAATAACATCTTTTCTACCCTTGGGATCTAGCATGGCAGTTGGTTCATCAAAGATTATATAATCTGAAAGCATAGCTATTACACCAGCTATAGAAACTCTTTGTTTCTGACCCCCAGAAAGCTCACTAGGGTTTCTCTTCTTATAATCACTCATCCCCACAAGTTCTAGGGCATTATCTACTCTCTGCCTTAATTGAGGATTTTTTATCGCCAAGTTTTCTACTCCAAAAGCTACTTCTTCTTCAACTGTTGTAGCTACCATTTGGTTATCTGGATTTTGAAATACCATTGAGCATTTTTCTCTTATATCCCAAATTCTTTCACTATCTTTACTATTTATATCATCTACCCATATGTCCCCAGAATCTGGTACTATTTGGGCATTTAAAAGCTTACCCAAGGTAGACTTTCCAGATCCATTATGACCTAAGATTGCGATAAATTCGCCCTTATTTATATCTATAGATAAGTTATCTAAGGCTAATTTATTTTCTTTTTGATCTTCATTTGTTGGGTAAGCATAAGTTAAATTTTCTATCTTTATCATAATATATCTCAATAAGCCATTGGTGGAGCGTAGTCAGTACTAGACTCATATACAACTACTGGTGTTCCAACTTCTACATTTTCAAAAAGTTCTCCTGCTACTGATGGCGGTAGGTTTAAACATCCATGGCTTCCAGAGCTTAAGTATATACTTCCTCCAAAGGATGATCTCCATGAAGCATCGTGGAATCCTTCAGCATCCCATCCTATAGGGATCCAATAATTAACTGGAGTTTCATAATCGCTTCCATCAAAGTCAATACCCCTTAATTTGGCATTGGTTTGCTTGTCTAAAATAGAACCAACACCCTTATTAGTTGACCATCCATCATTTGGAATACCAGATACAAAGTCACTTTCTAGGATCAATGATCCTTGTTTATAAAACCAAATATGCTGTCTAGATAAGTCTACTTCTACATAGGTATCTCCTAAGTCAGAACCATCCTCATACCTATCATATCCATATCTCTCGTAACTAGGCTCTATTTCTGTACTTTTTCTTTCATCTAAAGCAGTAGCTATTTTATTTTGCATTTGCTCTTGATCTAGGATAAATCCATATACTCCGGGATTTACGGTGATTTCTCCAACACCTGTTGCATTAAATTTCCTATCTATTCCATAGGTATCAGTCATATCAGCTATATTGCTAACATACTCTGCTAGATAATCCATATTTAATATAAATCCATCTTCTGTTTGATCATATAAAGATATTAAATCATCCTTGGCTAGTTTTATATCATAGCCATTAAAGGCAAAAGAGATTTCAGTATTTAATAAGTCTTTCCCATCATTTAAAATTTCTTTTAATTTTTCAGAATCACTAGTTAATTTTGGACTAATATAATCCTCATCTTCTAGTTTAACTTCCTTAGTTC
>JAPJPH010000016.1 GCA_030825745.1 Anaerococcus sp. | reverse complement strand
CCCTTAGCTACTTCTCCTAAAATGTATCCATCATTTCCTAGGATGGCTAGGGCATCATTGACGTCATCTTTTGATAGGAAGGCTACCATACCTATGCCCATGTTAAAGGTATGATACATCTCTTCTATGTCTATATTTCCCCAGATTTTTATCATTTTAAAGATAGGGTCTAGGGGGATTTTTCTAAGGTCTAGGTCTATTTTTTGATTATTTTTTATGACCCTAGATACATTTTCATATAGACCACCTCCAGTTATATGGGCTAAGGCCTTTATTTTTAGGTTTTGATTTAGATTTTTGATTTCTTGGGTATAGATCCTGCTTGGACTTAGGAGTTTTTCACCAAGGCTAATATTTTGATCAAATTTATCTTCTAGAGAAATTCCCCCTTTTTTTATGGCTGCCCTAATTAGGGAATAACCATTTGAATGGGGTCCATTTGACCTTATCCCTATGGCTATATCACCTACTTTAAGGTCATCTCCTGTGATTAGCTCATCTTTATCTACAAGACCTACTGCAAAGCCTGCCAAGTCATAGTGATCTTTTTTATACATACCTGGCATTTCAGCTGTTTCTCCCCCTACTAGAGCAGCTTCTCCAATCTTGCACCCTTTAACAAAACCTTTTATAATTTCTTTCATCTTTATTGGATCTAGGGTGTCTGTGGCTATATAATCTAGAAAAAATAGAGGTCTTGCTCCCTTAGTTAGGATATCATTTATGGACATGGCTACACAATCTATGCCTACTGTATCATGTTTATCTAATTTTATGGCCAATTTAAGCTTAGTTCCTACTCCATCTGTACCAGATACTAGGACTGGGTTTTTGATATTTTCTAGGTTAGGGGCAAATATTCCTGCAAAATCTCCTAGGCCTGTTAAAACTTCTCTACCATGGGTAGAATTTACCATTTGTTTTATTAGCTTGATTTCTTCATAGCCCTTATCCTTGTCAACGCCTGAATCCTTGTATGTTAGTTTATCCATTATTCATCCTTTTTAAAGTAATTTACTGCCATATAAAACATGGGATCAGCCTTTACATTATAAACATTTTTATATAGATTATCATCCACTCTTTCTACATGGCCCATCCTGCCTAGGATCTTGCCATCTTTTGAAATAATCCCCTCTATGTTAAAGGCAGATCCATTTTTGGAATTTTCATATACTGAGTAGATTTGATCATTTTCTAAAAGTTGTTCAATGGCTTGTTTGTTTGCTACAAACCTACCCTCTCCATGAGATATGGGAATCCTATATCTTATATTGGTATCTAGACCCCTAGAGAAAGGAGTATTGGCTGTTAGTATTTTTGTATCTACAAAACTTGCTATATGCCTTGAGCTTTCATTAAAGGTCAGACTTATATCATCTTCTTTTTGGATTTTTGCCTTAGCAAAAGGCAGGTAAGAAGATTTTACAAGAGCCTGAAAGCCATTACAAACTCCTATAACCAAGCCATCATTTTCCTCTAAAAGATGGGTTATAGCTTCTTTTATATCTTTATTTCTAAGTAAGTTAGCTAAAAATTTTCCTGATCCTTCTGGTTCATCTGCCAGGGAAAATCCACCTGGTATCATAAAAATTTGTGATTTTTTTATTAGGATGGCTAACTTTTTTATTGATTTTTCTATATCAGCCTTAGTTTGATTTTTAAATACGAATATTTCAGCTTTTGCCCCTTGTTTTTCAAAAGCTAGCTTGCTATCTATTTCACAATTTGTCCCAGGGGCGGCTAGGATAGCTACCCCTACTTTTTCTACCGGTTTTTTAGATTTTAACCTCCTTTTAATTTTTTTAGGGTGTAGTTTCTCATAGGGGCTTAGTTTATAGCCCTTATAGATGTCATCTAGGCTGTGGATATAGGTTTTATAAAGGATATCCTTATCCATTTTTATGGAATTTACTATTATATTATCAGAAAATTTACCTATATTATCTATAAAGTCCCTATCATTTTTGTATTCTACCACAAAAGAGCCGTACATAGGGCTATAAAGGTTGTGATATTTTATATCAAAGCCTGTATTTCCAACAGCTTGTTCATAGATATCTGCAAGCATTCCCTTTCTTGTTAGGGCGATGGCAGATATTATGTTGCCATTTTTTATATCTTTTTCTAGGTTTTTAAAATTTCTTATTAGGATATCTAAATCTAAGGTTCCATCTTCTTTAATAGGTGTTTTTATTAGGCCCAGTCTTCCCTTACCCTTTAGGTCATTGCTAATAATATTTTCTATATCAACTGTTGTTATAGCAAAGGATATGAGGCTTGGTGGGACGTTTATATCATGAAAAGTCCCACTCATGCTATCTTTTCCAGATATGGGCGCTATTTTTAGAAAATGACTGGTTTCAAAGGCTCCTAATAATGATTTTATAGGTTTTGAAAAGTTTTCTCCCTCTTTCATTTTTTCGTAAAATTCTTGAAAGGATAGTTTAATATTTTGATAGTTTGCACAAACTGCTACTAGTTTAGCCACTGACTCTACTACTGCATAATAACCTGCCAGATACTGGCTAGCCTCAGACAGCCTTGGATCATAGCCGTAGGAGATGATGCTTACTGTCTTTGAAACTCCATTTTTTACTGGGATCCTAGCTCCCATTACCTGAGATGGGTTTAGTAGTTTGCTACCACCAAGGGGAGCTAAGACAGTCCCAGCCCCTATGCTAGAGTCAAATAGTTCTATGAGATTTTTCTTACTTGCTAAATCTAGACTGGATATTTTTTCGTAGAATTTATGAGGGTCATCGTCACATTTTTTTAGGATATCTGGTATATGCTCACTACTTAGGTCAACTTCTTGAAATCTTTTTGCTCCATTGGTATTTAATAGGTCATATGAAATTTCAGCTACTAGTAAGTCCTTATAATACATCCTCATTAACTTTGTATCTGTGACATCTGCCACATGGCTAGCCTCTAGATTTTCTTCTTTCGCATATTTTATAAATTTATCCTTATCCTTCTTATCTATAAGGACAGCCATTCTTTCTTGGGATTCTGATATGGCTATATCACAAGGTCTAAGGCCTTTATACTTTAAAGGTACCCTATCTAGGTAGATATCTATCCCTCCTGCTAACTCACCTATGGCTACTGCGACTCCCCCTGCTCCAAAGTCATTGCATTTTTTTATTAGAGATGTTACCTTCCCCTTTCTAAATAGTCTTTGAATTTTTCTCTCTTCTGGGGCATTTCCTTTTTGGACCTGGGCATAGTCATCTCTAAGGGAGTTTATGGTGTGGGACTTAGATGAACCTGTTGCTCCACCTATGCCATCTCTGCCCGTTTTTCCACCAAGAAGAATTACTATATCACCTGGTTTGGGGTCTAATCTTACTACATCCTTACTTCTAACAGCTCCTATGACTGCACCACACTCTAATCTCTTGGCCCTAAATCCCTCATGGTAAAATTCATCTACTAGGCCTGTAGATATACCAATTTGATTGCCGTAGGATGAAAATCCTAGGGCTGCTTTTTTGGCTATCTCAGCTGCAGGTAGTTTGCCCTTTATGGTTTTTTCATAGGGTTTTTTAAGATCAGATGAGCCTGTTAGTCTCATGGCCTGGTAGACGTAGGCCCTTGCAGATAGAGGGTCTCTGATGGCTCCTCCCAAGCATGTAGCAGCTCCACCAAAGGGTTCTATTTCTGTAGGATGGTTGTGAGTCTCATTTTTAAACATGATTAGGTAATCTTCAATAGACTCAGTTTTTTTATCCCCTATCCTAACTTTTACATGAATGCTAGAGGCATTTACTTCTTTACTTACTTCTAGGTCAGGCAAATATCCTTGATCTTTTAGATATTCTTTTAAATCTGTTGCTAGAGACATCAGACTAAGGGGTTTTTTATTAGTTAGGGTATTTCTCATCTTTATATATTTATCTAGGGAATTTTTTATTGCCCTATCTAGGTTGGTCTTAGGGTTTAGCTTAATATCTAAGATGGTATTAAAGCTAGTATGCCTACAATGGTCAGACCAGTAGGTATCTATAATTTTAATTTCAGTTTCAAAAGGATCACGACCCTTATTTTTATAATAGTCCCTTACCAGGATAAGGTCATCTAGGCTCATGGCTAAAGAATTTGTTTTTATAAAGTTTTCTAAATCATCCTTTGTAAAATTTATAAAGCCTTTATATATGATATTTTCTGGATTATCTATTTTTACATAGCCTAGGCTTTGGGGAATATCTAGCAACTTCCCCCTTTTAGAGTCAACTTTATTTATAAGATAGGCCTCAATTTTTCCAATATCCTCATCGCTTATCCCATCCATTTCAAAAACTTTAGCATAGCTTACTTTTATATCCATATCTGGGTCAATTAGTCTAGCAGTATCTAAAAGTGCCTGCTCTCTTTGGTTAAATTGCCCAGCTAGGCTTTCTTTTACTAGGGCCTTTTTAAAGGATTTTTCCAGGTCATAGGCCTTATCATAGGCATATAGGTCATCTAGGGGAGCTTCTGCTAATAGGGTATAAAAAAGCTTGTCCAAATCAGAATCCCTAATTTCTAGGTCATAGCGATTATAAATCTTGACCCTAGTAGGGCTTAGACCTAGGTTTTTTTCTATGTCTTCTTTTAGGATCTTGCTAGCTACATCAACCCTATCTTTTTTACTAACATAGACCCTCTTTACCCTAGGGCCTATATCGGACCTGTATGTCATCCCCAAAAAGTTTATCTTGCTAAGATCCTTGTAGACAAGGTCTATGGCATTATCAAAAGAAGGGGCACTTGTAACTAGGTTTAGGACCCTACCTCCTGCTGTATAAATACAAGATTTTTTAGTTTTGCTTCCTGCATGGTAGATTTTTGATCTGATCCCATCTTTGATTCTTATTTTTTTATCTGTTTCATAAGCTCCCGGATAGCCCTTAGATGTTAGAACTAGACAGATTGCCTTTTTATCATTTATCCTAAGCTTTATCTGATCCAGCCTAGATTTAGATGTTTTTATTAACATATCTAAAAGGTCATTTTCTATTAGTTCAAAAACCACCTGACTTTCTGGATCTCCAAATCTAACATTAAATTCTAGGACATATATACCACTTTCACATATCATAAAGCCTATGTATAGGGCACCCCTGTAATCTATCCCCTCGCTTTTAAAGCCCCTTAGTATTTTGGGGAGGATTTCTTCTTTTATCTCTTTAATATAGGGACTGGCCATTTCACATGGAGCATAGGCTCCCATCCCCCCGGTATTTGGGCCTAGGTTATTTTCATAGGCTTTTTTATAATCTCTGCTAGGAGGTAGGGGGATAATGGTTTTAGTATCTGTAAGAGTTAAAAGGCTCATTTCAAAGCCTTCTAGATATTTTTCTACCAAGAGAAAATCGTCTATAGCAAGTATTTGATCTATGATAGTGACAGCTTGATTATAGCTAGCTGCTATATATACCCCCTTACCCCCACATAGGCCATTTCTTTTTAAGATAACTCTAGAATCTTCTTCTAAATATTTTTTAGCTAGTGAGATAGCATCTTCTCTATTTGATATTTTTTTAAAGCTAGCTGTTTTAACCCCATATTTTTCTAGGAAATTTTTGGTATAGTCTTTATCATATTCAAGTTTGGCAGCTTTTTTTATTGGGGCAAATATTTCAAGGCCATTTTCTTCAAATACATCTGCTATGCCTAGACTGATGGGATTTTCAGGACCTACAAGTGTAAAATCTATAGAAGATTTTTTTGCAAAATCTAAGAGCTTATCTATGTCAGTTGGGTCTATGTCAATATTTTCACCTATCAAAGATGTTCCAGCATTTCCAGGGGCGAAGAAAAGTCTGCGTCCCTTTTTATTTAGTTTTTCCCCAAGGGCATGCTCACGTCCACCTGATCCTACTATTAGTATTTTCATTAAAGTTCCTTATCTAATCTATTCTCTAAGTCTTTTACTACTTCTTTTAAAAATTCATGCTCTATTTCAAGAACCCTAGCTCCTATTTCTTCTGGGTTTTGGCACTTACTTATATCTATCTTTCTTTGGGCTATGATTTCTCCCCCATCCAGGTCACTATTAACATAATGGATACTAACCCCAGATTCCTGATCCTTATTTTCAAAGACTGCCTTATGGATTTTATCACAATAAAAGCCCTTACCCCCATATTTGGGAAGTAGTGATGGGTGGATGTTTATGATTTCATAGGAATCTATTAGATAATCACTTACCTTAACTAAGTAACCTGCTAGGATAACTAGGTCTATCTTATATTTATCTAAGCTCTTTTTTATTTTTCTTTCATCCTTACTAACTAGGTAGGCTATCTTATTTTCCTTAGCATATTCTAAGCCTCTCGCTTCTTTGTTTGCAACGACTAGGCAAATCTTACTTTTAAAAAAGCCTTGTTTATTAGCCTCTATCAGTTCTTTTAGGTTAGAACCCCTACCTGATATAAAAACTGCAAGTCTCATCTATCAACCTGTCCTGTTGGATAATCACCACTAAAACAAGCCATACAATGAGTATTTTTATAGCCTAATAGAGTTTGTAAGTCTTTAATTGATAAAAAGTCTAGGCTATCTGCACCTAGTTTATCTCTAATTTGTTCTATATTTAACCTAGCTGCTACAAGGGTGTTTATATCCCTAGTTTCAATCCCATAAAAGCAGGGGTGTTTTACTGGAGGAGACGCTATTTTTAAGTGGACTTTTTTGGCCCCTTGCATTTTTACTTTCTTTATTAGTTTGGCACAGGTAGTTCCCCTTACTATGGAATCATCTACTAGGATTACATCCTTACCTGCTACAACTGATTTAAGGGCAGCTAGTTTTAGCCTAACTGCTAGCTCTCTCTCACTTTGGCTAGATTTTATAAAGCTACGTCCTACATACCTATTTCTAACTATGCCCATTTCAAAGTCAATCCCTGATTCTTTAGCATAACCTAGGGCAGCGGGTATGCCTGAATCGGGGATAGGGCATACTATATCAGCTTTTACTGGCTTATTTTTTGCAAGTAGCTCTCCAGATTTTTTTCTAAATTCATAGGAGTTTATCCCGCCTAGGTTGGAATCTACTCTTGAAGTATATATTTGCTCAAAGATACAGGCCCTAGGTTTTGCCCTTTTTTTATCATAAAAGGATTTTATTTCTTTATCTTCTATTAGGATAATCTCTCCAGCTCTTATATCCCTAGTTTTTTCTATTTCTAGGATATCTATGGCTGGGTGTTCACTGCTTATGATAAAATCTTTTTCATCATAGCCTAGGATTAGGGGTCTTATTCCCCTATAGTCCTTAAAGGCAAGGATCTTACCTTCATAAATTATGACAACTGAATAGGCTCCCTCTAAGATATCCATCATTTTTCTAATGGTTTTTATTAGATCTTTTTGAATGAATTTTTTAAATAGTCCTGCTATAAGCTGATCATCTTTTATATTTTCATCAATTCCTAGCTCTTTTTGAGCCAGGGTTTTATTATTAGTGATATTGCCATCAAAACCTAGGTCTAAGTCCTTATAATCTATTAAATTCTTGCTATTACTTAGGTTAAAACTGCCCACTTCACCAAGGGCTAGCTTTACCTTATTTTCATTTATTTCCCATATCCTAAAGGCCCTATCTACTAGGCCATGGGATTTGTATTTGCTTATTCTAGCCTTATCGTATAGAGAAATTTTAAAGTAATCTGCCCCCCTGTGTTGGATAGCGTTAAGGCTATAAATTATTTTATTTCCTATATGTGTATTTGATTTTATGGCTACTATCCCACTCATAGGTTTCTCCTTTATTATTAAAAAAGGATCCCAACCAGGATCCTCTATCTTTGTTTTAAAATAAACCAACAATCTCGTTGTTATCATCTAGTTTTATATTGTAAGCATTGGCCTTTTTTGGTAGGCCTGGCATGGTTAGGATATTTGATGTATATGCTACTATAAAGCCAGCCCCAGCATTTAACCTTAATTGTCTAATGGTTATATCATATTTATCGCAGTCTATATCCATGTTTGGATCATCTGATAGGGAGTAGGGGGTTTTAGCTATACATATGGGTAGCTTATCATAGCCTAGACTTTCTATCCTATCTATGTCTATTTTGGCTTTTTTGGTATAACTCACCCCACTTGCCCTATAAATTTGGCTTGCTATTGTTTCGATTTTTTCTTTTATAGGTTTATTTTCATCATATAAAAATCTGAATTTGTTGTCATTTTCTAATGTTTTTATAAGTTCTTTTGAAAATTCTATAGCCCCAGCTCCCCCATCAGTGAAGACAGTTGTCTTTATGGCCTTGGTTTTAATTTCCTGGCATAGGTTTTCTAACAGAGTTATTTCCCTATCAGTATCTGTTGCAAAGGTGTTTATGGCTACTAGGACGTTTTCTCCAAATTTTTTCATATTTTCTATATGGGTTTTTAGTATTTTAAAGCCTTTTTCTAGGTATTTTATATTTTCATCCCCTAGATCCTCTAGGTTTATGCCAGCATGGTATTTTAAAGATCTAATAGATGTTACTATCACACTAGCATCTACTTTTAGGCCCCCCAACCTAGCTTTGATGTTGTTAAATTTCTCAGCCCCTAGGTCAGCTCCAAATCCTGCCTCTGTTATTACATAATCGCAAAGGCCAAGGCCAGTTTTACTTGCAAGTAAGGAATTACAGCCATGGGCAATATTAGCAAAAGGTCCTCCATGGATAAGAGCCGGAGTATTTTCTATAGTTTGAACTAGGTTTACCTTTAGAGCCTCTTTCATGATTACGCAAACTGACCCAGTTGCTCCTATATCTTCTACTGTTACTGGCTTATTTTCCTTATCAAAGGCTACTATCATCCTAGCTACTCTAGCCTTAAAATCATCAAGGCTATTGGCTAGGCATAAAACTGCCATCATTTCTGTGGCTACTGTTATGTCAAAGTTATCTTCTCTAGTTATTCCATCAGTCCTAGATCCTAGGCCTATTATTACATTTCTAAGGGCCCTATCATTTATATCTAGGCATCTTCTCCAAATAATTTGCTTGGGATCTATATTTTTTTCATTGCCCTGGTAGATATGATTATCTATTATGGCAGCTACTAGGTTTACTGCTGATGTTATGGCATGAAAGTCCCCTGTAAAATGTAGGTTAATTTCATCCATGGGAAGAACCTGGGCATATCCTCCCCCAGTTGCTCCGCCCTTTCTACCAAAGGATGGGCCCATGGATGGCTCTCTTAAAACTGATATAGCATTTTTACCTAGCCTATTTAAGGCCATAGATAGGCCTATGTTAAAGGTAGTTTTCCCTTCTCCACTAGGGGTAGGGTTAGTGGATGTAACTAAAATTAGTTTGCCACCTTTATTTTCTTTATTTGCATAGGATAGGTCAAGTTTGGCCTTGTATTTACCATATTTTTCATAATCTTTTACTCCTAGTTTTTGGCATATTTGATCTATATCAACTAGGTTAGCCTCTCTTGATATTTCTATATCTGTTTTCATAAGCTAGCTCCTATTTTTAAATTTAGCTATATTTTTATAGCTATTTTTTATAATACTATGTCTTTTCCCTCTAGGATTAGGTTCATATTTCTAACTGAGCACATAGTTCCACACATGGTACAGGTTTGTTCTTCTTCTGGTGATGAAGAAGCCCTATACCTCCTACATTTTTCTGGATCTAGGGCTAGTTCAAACATACCCTCCCAGTCTAGTTTTTGTCTTCTCTTACTCATTTCTAAATCTATATTTCTAGCATCTTTTAGTTTGGCTATATCTCCTGCATGGGCTGCTATTTTTGCTGCTACTATTCCCTCTTTTACATCATCTACATCAGGTAATCTTAAATGTTCTGCTGGGGTTACATAGCATAAGAAGTCTGCCCCATGACTAGCAGCTATAGCTCCACCTATGGCACTAGTTATATGGTCATAGCCAGGGGCTATGTCTGTTACTAGGGGTCCTAGAACATAAAAAGGTGCATTATGGCATAGTTTCTTTTGAAGTTTCATATTCATTTCAATATCATTTATTGGAACATGGCCTGGTCCTTCTATAATTACTTGGACATCTTTTTCCCAAGCTCTTTTTGTAAGCTCTCCTAGGGTAATTAGTTCTGCTATTTGGCCAGGGTCAGTTGCATCATGGATTCCTCCTGGTCTTAGGGAATCTCCTAGGGATAGGGTCACATCATATTCTCTTAGGATATCTAGAAGTTGATCGTAATATTCATAAAATGGATTTTCTCTATCATTCATCTTCATCCAACCAAATAATAGGGAACCTCCACGAGATACGATTTCATTTACTCTTCTATTTCTCATGAAAATTTCAGCATTAGCCCTATTTATCCCACAATGGATAGTTACAAAATCCACTCCATTTTCTGCATGGTTTCTTACTACATCAAGGAATTCCTCAGCCTTTATGTAAGATAGTCCCTTATCTAAAAATCCTACTGCATCATACATAGGTACTGTTCCTATCATGGCTGTTGATTTTTCTATAAGTTTTTGCCTAAATTCTTGGGTTTTACCATAGTTTGATAGGTCCATGATTGATTCTGCTCCCATTTTTAGGGCCATATCAACCTTTTGCATCTCAAGGTCTAGGTCGTTTAAATCTTTTGATATACCTAGGTTTACATTGATCTTTGTTTTAAGACCTGTACCAATTCCTTCTGGTGATATAGAGTTGTGATTTTTATTTCTAGGTATTACTATCTCACCTTTGGCAATTTTTTCTACTAGGTATTGTTCGCTGACATTTTCCTTCTTAGCAACTATTTTCATCTCTTCAGTTACAAAACCATGTTTTGCAGCTTCCATCTGTGTTTTATATTCCATAAATTAAAAAAACCTCCTAAATATACTTATAGGAGAATAAATATGCTTCATCCCTTGCAGGCATTACCCTGACCGGTATAAATGGTCGAAGTTAGACTTCCTCTCAGCACATAGCTCCCATAGAT